>JAOUNI010000032.1 GCA_029881035.1 Gammaproteobacteria bacterium
ATCCCTCGCTCTCCGCCATATTCTTTGGAATGGGTTTTTTTATCCATTCCAAAGAATATTGGGGAAAGTAAGAACTGGATGAGAACCCTGTTCGATAAATTTGCCCGGAGCAAATTTACACGCACACAGTGCGGCCTCGCAGAGGCGAGGGCATGGATAGCCCGAGTACAAATTTGCCAGGAGCAAATTTGAACGCACACAGTGCGGCCTCGCAGAGGCGAGGGCATGGATAGCCCGAGTAATCCCTCGCTCTCCGCCATATAAAAAAGAGGTCATTGTGACCTCTTTTTTTATTTGGGCATGTTCGTTTGAATAAGTTGATGTTGCTCAGGCTTATATTTAACGCAGCATTTTCAAGTCAAAGACCTTTTTTTTATTCGCCAAATTGTTAATGTAGTAGCCAAAAATTAATTAAGAGCTCACCTTATGTTAGAGCGCATTCGCGAAATTCCATATAACTACACTTCGTTTTCAGACCGTGAAATCGTTACTCGTTTTCTTGGTGCACCGATCTGGTCGATGATTGAAGAGCTGCGTGGTCAGCGCAATACCGGTATTTCGGCGCGTATGCTACTGGAAGTGCTGGGCGACATGTGGGTAGTGACGCGTAATCCTTATCTGCAGGAAGATTTGCTGGAAGATGTCGGGCGGCGTAATGCCCTGATTGAAGCCATGCATCATCGCCTTGGTCAGATTCAAGCCAGGGCAGGTGGCAATGAGAAAGCTCTGGAATTACATCGAGCTGCCAGCGAGGCGGTTAATCGTTTTGCTGACCAGTTTGACGCAGACAAAAAATTAAGAGAAAAAGTTCGCCGTCGTTTCAGACAATTTAGCCGTAAGGATAATATTGATTTTGGTGGGCTGGCACGAGTGTCTCATGCTACTGATGCGACGGACTGGCGCGTGGAATCACCCTTTGTGGTGATCTCTCCAGATACCGAAGAAGAAGTGTTAGACGTTGTGCGCGCCTGTATAGAGATGGGATTGACGATTATTCCTCGTGGCGGTGGCACCGGTTACACCGGTGGTGCGGTACCGCTGGATGCGCGATCGGCTGTTATTAATACCGAAAAGCTGGAAACCTTGAGCGGTATTGAAATGAAAACGCTGCCCGGTGTTGATCAGGCCGTGCCTACGGTTAGGTGTGGCGCGGGTGTAGTCACGCGCCGTGTTTCGGATTTAGCCGATGCTAATGGACTGGTGTTTGCGGTTGATCCCACTTCACAGGACGCTTCCTGCATTGGCGGTAATGTCGCCATGAATGCCGGTGGTAAAAAAGCCGTGCTCTGGGGTACGACGCTGGACAATCTGGTGTCGTGGCGCATGGTTATGCCGGATGGTGAATGGCTGGAAGTGGAGCGCTGGAACCATAATCTGGGCAAGGTTCACGAGCAGGAAGAAGTGGTTTTTCGTATCAGCCGTTTCCAGCGTGATAGCAAAACCCTGATCGGTGAGCCTGAAATGCTACGCATTGCTGGACGGGTATTTCGAAAACTGGGTTTGGGCAAGGATGTAACCGACAAGTTTCTGTCCGGTCTGCCCGGTATCCAGAAAGAAGGTTGTGACGGCATCATTACGTCGGCGTGTTTTATTTTGCATCGTATGCCGAAATATATTCGTACCGTGTGTCTGGAGTTTTTTGGCTCAGATTTATCGCAATCTATCCCTGGCATCGCTGAGATCGTTGATCATGTAACCAGAGCAGAAAGGGTGGTGCTCGCGGGCCTGGAACATCTCGATGAACGTTATGTGAAAGCAGTTCGCTATGCGACCAAGAGTCCGGGTAGGGAGCGGCCAAGAATGGTATTGATCGCCGATATCGCAGGTGATGATGAGAATGATGTCACCAAAGTGGTTGCGGAAGTTATTGCACTGGCTAATCGACGTAGTGGTGAGGGTTTTGTTGCTATCAGTCCGGAGGCGCGCCGTCATTTCTGGCTCGATCGTGCACGCACAGCAGCCATTTCTGCACATACCAATGCGTTCAAGGTGAATGAGGACGTAGTTATTCCGCTGGATCGGTTAAATGAATATTACGTTGGCATCGAACGCATCAATATTGAACAATCTATCGCCAATAAACTTGAAAGTGTGGAGTCGCAGGTTGAATACCTGTCCAGTGATTTATCGGGATATGGATTCAAGAAAGGTTATGAGGATAGTGAAGAACAGCGAGCTATTTTTCAGGCCAAGCTGGATCTGGCACAAGAGCATCTAAATTTTGTTAAGCAACGTTGGTCGGTGCTGGCTAAAAGTATGGACGATGTGGCCACTGATCACCTGTCGCTCTTGAATGAAAAAGAGCAGGCGGCCATTCGAGATGGTGACAGGATTCTGGATTTGTTATTACGTCGTGATGTTCTTGTTTCTTATCGTCAGGAAATCAAACAGCGTATGCGTGAGATTTTTCGTGGCCAGGAACTGGAGCCGTTGCGTAATGCTCTACGCGAAAAGCATATGGCGATCAAAAATAATCGATTATTTATTGCCATGCATATGCACGCGGGCGACGGCAATATTCATACAAATATTCCGGTACATTCCGATAACTATCGTATGTTGCATGAGGCTGACCGGCTGGTTGGTAAGGTTATGCAGCTGGCGCAAAGTCTGGACGGTGTTATTTCCGGCGAGCATGGTATCGGGCTGACGAAAATCCAGTATCTCGAGCCGGAGAAGTTAACTGCGTTTGTAAGCTATAAACAAAAAATTGATCCGAACGGCCATTTTAATAAAGGCAAACTCATGCCGGGTTCCGGTCTTGCCAATGCATACACGCCATCACTGGCACTGGTGCAGCAGGAAGCGCTGATTCTGGAGCAAAGCGAGCTGGGACTGCTTAATGATGACATCAAACACTGTTTGCGATGTGGCAAATGTAAACCAGTTTGCATGACACATATTCCACGTGCCAATCTTTTTTATTCACCGCGTAATAAAATATTAGCATCTGGTTTAATTATCGAAGCATTTCTTTACGAAGAGCAGACGCGTCGAGGTATTTCGATTCGTCATTTTGATGATTTAAATGATGTTGCTGATCACTGCACCGTGTGCCACAAATGCCTTAATCCATGTCCTGTTGATATCGACTTCGGCGATGTTTCAATTCGCATGCGGAAAATATTGAAGAATCGTAAGCAGAAGCGTTTCAATGTGGGTAGTTGGGCTGCGATGCAATTCCTTAATGTGAAAGACCCGATGATGATCAAAGTCCTGCGTTTTAGCATGGCTCAGATGGGTTTTAAAGCGATTAATCTGGCGCACTTATTGGCGAAGAAAACCGGTTTACTGGGCCGTAAAAAACGATTGCCTCCGGCGACCACAGGTCAAACACGAGTCAATGAGCAAATTGTAAATTTAGTGCGCAAACCTATGCGCTCAATAATACCGTCTAAGCCTTTACGATCTTTGCTGGATGCAGAAGATGCCACGCAAGTCGTGATTATTCGTGATGCAGAAAAAACCACGGACGATTCCGATGCGGTCTTTTATTTTCCGGGATGTGGTTCAGAACGTTTGTTTAGTCAGATTGGCCTGGCGACTATAGCCATGCTTTATGAAGTGGGTGCCAAGACCGTATTGCCGCCGGGCTATCTTTGTTGTGGTTATCCACAAACTGCAGGCGGCGATGCGGAGAAGGGGCAGGCAATCAGTACTGAAAATCGTGTATTGTTCCACCGTATTGCCAATACCTTAAATTATCTCGATATCAAAACGGTGATTGTCAGTTGCGGCACCTGCATGGATCAGTTGTTGAAATATGAATTTGAAAAAATATTTCCGGGTTGTCGCCTGCTGGATATACACGAATATTTGATGGAAAAGAAAGTGACGATGCAAGGTGATAATGGTATGCAGTATTTGTATCACGATCCCTGCCACACGCCGATGAAATCATATAATCCAATTAAAGTCGCCTCCAGTTTAATGAATCAGAATGTTGTTAATTCTGATCGCTGCTGTGGTGAATCAGGCACTTTAGGTACCGCTCGCCCTGATATTGCAGATCAATTGCGCTATCGCAAACAGGAAGAGTTACAGAAGGGACTGATTCAGCTGACTGGGACACCAGACACTAACAATGGAAAAGTGAAGATGCTTACTTCGTGCCCCGCCTGTCAGCAAGGTTTATCACGTTATCAGGATGATACTGGACTCGAAACGGATTACATCGTTGTTGAGTTGTGCAAAAACAATTTGGGTGAAGATTGGCAAAATACAATGCTATCCAGAATCAATGAAAATGGTATTGAAAGGGTTTTGCTGTAAAAACATGGGGTTTTAAATTTTTTATCAGGAACTTCTTATTTATTTTCTTACATACCGTGTGATTATCATTAAAGCTGCTCTCCCGTTGAAGAATGTTGGGAGAAAATGAAAAAGAAATGGATAACACTCTAACTTTATTGGGTTAGTAGAGGTGAATAATTTCCCATGAAGAATTATTTGCCTATTGTTATTTTTGATTAAGGACAAAATAAATATGAAAATAGTTCTGCGCATCACACCAATTTCTTTTGGTCATAGATATGACTAAATCAAGTGGAAAATCAAATCAATTTTATTGGGGCTCTATACAAACTTTATGGGGTAATGTTTTTTCTGAAGGACTTCGAGGATACCTGGTTCGTGGCACTTTTGGTACGTTTGGGTTACAGATGGTATCTACGGGTTTTGGATTAGTAACAAATATATTATTGGCCAGGTTTCTCGGCACAAAAGAGTATGGGCTTTATACGTACATATTTGCCTGGATTGGTTTGCTAGTAACTATAGCTATGTTTGGAATGGGCAATGTTCTTATTAGAGAGATATCTGCGTTCCATACGAAAAAAGAGTGGGGATACCTTCGGGGGCTTATTCAATGGACAATAACTCGAGGACTAATTATATTCATTTTAGTAGTATTTATTGCAATGACTATTGGATGGATGATGCAGGAATATCTTCCTTCGGGAATCTTTCCGGCATTTTGGGTGGCTTTGGCAATAGTACCATTTTTAGCGGCAACCAATTTAATTAGTGCCGCATTGCAGGGTTTTAGGCGTGTGTTGGTGTCAAAAATCCCATCGGTTCTTATTCGTGCGCCCCTTCTTCTGGTATTAATTGTTTTTGGTTATCAATTTTACCCACAAGCATTCAGTACATTTACAATTATAGTTTTATCAGGCATTGCCATAGGTGTGGATTTGATTGTAGGAAGTTGGTGGCTCTATAAAACAATCCCTCGTGATGTTTTTAGATCTCCAGCCGAATTCCCAAAGAAAACATGGTTGTATAGTGCATTGCCATTTCTTCTAATGATGGGTTTTTTTGAGTTGAATACACGAATTCCTACTCTTATGTTGGGGTCCCTGGCAGATATTCAGGCTGTTGGTTTTTATAATGTGGCCAGTTTAGTTTCAGGTTTGGTAAGTTTTATACTGATGGCCGTCAATGTTGCGCTCGGGCCGATAATTTCAAGCCTTTATGCGTCGGGTGAGATGAATCGCCTGCAGAGAATCGTCACCTTAAGTGCGCGCATGATGTTTTTGGTAGGATGTTTAGTTGCATTATTATTGGCCGTATTACGATATTGGTTGCTTGATTTATTTGGCCCTGAATTTCAAGAGGCGGGGCCTATCTTGTTAATACTCTTGTTAGGTCAAGTTATAAACGTTGCAGCTGGATCTGTTGGGACTTTGCTCTTAATGACCGGTTATGAAAAATATGTAGTTACGGCTGTGGGTATCTCAACTGTTTTAGTGTTTGCATTGAATATGTTTTTTATACCACTCTGGGGTGGGATGGGTGCTGCATATGCTACAGTTACTGGCCTGGTATTATGGAATGTGTTGCTTTTGCATCAGGTGTCGAGGCGATTGGGTATTGATTCAACGGCGATTGGTTTATTTGGCCGCTATAAAGCTACTTAATGTTTATCACTAAAAGTGAGTAGGGGAGAATGCTCAATGGCTAAACCTAATTTCTTCATTGTCGGTGCACCAAAATGCGGAACGACAGCTATGAATGATTATTTGAAGCAGCACCCAGAAATATTTATCCCTAATGTAAAAGAGTTGCACTATTTCGGCAGCGATCTGAATATTAATTCGAGTTCGCTTATAGATAAATTAAGCAAAGAGGAGTACTTAAATTACTTTAGTTTTGCTGGACCTAAAAGGCATGTTGGAGAATCTTCTGTATTATATCTTAGTTCGAAACTCGCGGCTGAAGAAATATATAATTTTAACTCTAATGCAAAGATAATTATAATGCTTAGAGAGCCGTTTGATATGATGTGTTCATTGCACAGTCAATTATTATCAACATGCAAGGAAGATATTGAGGACTTTGGTCATGCGTTGGATGCGGAATCCGATAGGTTTAAAGGGGGTAGAATACCTGCTAATGTTGATGTGATTGATGATGCATTGTTTTATAAAAGTGTCGCTTCGTATTACGAACAAGTTAAAAGGTATATTGATCGTTTTGGTAAAAATAATGTACATGTAATATTGTTTGATGATTTTAAATTCGACGCTCTTAACGTGTATAAGAGTGTATTAGAGTTTCTTGGGATCAAAGATGTAGAATTTGAGCCGAATATCAAGATTATTAATTCAAATAAAATATTGATAAATAGAAAAATATATAATCTCGCCAATAGGCCACCAATTTTTATTAAGTTATTAGTTAAGCTTGCATTACCAGGTTTTGCTAGGAGAATGTTAGTTAAGTCTATTAATAATATGAATATTAAATATGTAAAAAGAAAGGAACCGGACCAGGTTATTGCAAGTGCAATTAGAAAAGAATTCTTTCATGAAATTACAAAATTAGAAAATCTTATAGATAAAGATTTGTCGACATGGAAGGTGGAAGGAGATTTATGAATATTCAAGAAAAATTGATTGAGACGTATCATTCAGGGCATTACGATGCATTTATGCCAAAATCTGAAGATGAGTGGCGTTGGGTTCTAGATAGGTTTGATCTTAATTTCTCCCCTTATATGACTAATTTAAATAAGAATAATAAGGTTGTTGATTTGCCATGTGGTGTTGGTTATTTAGAAGATTATTTAATCGAAAAAGGATTTAATAGTTTAGTTGCGGTGGATTTGTCAGGTGAGCAAATTGAGGTCGCAAAATCAGTGCTGTCACAGCGCAAGGTGAGTTATCAAGGTAAGGTGGAATTCATTATAGATGATATTTTTGATTTTCTTTCTAAGGAAGAGAAATATCAAGCAATATTTTTAATCGATATTATAGAGCACTTTGGAAAAGAAGATGTTTTTAAATTAATTAGGTATGCTGTGAATTCGTTAGAAGCCGATGGACTTTTATTTATTAGGACTCCAAATGCTGAATACCCTATGTTTGGACGATTTTATAATGATTTAACACATATAACGCCATTTACTACAACAAGTATGAGCCAATTAATCAGGGCATGTTCGTTGACAGAAGTTCATAATGGATTCGAGGTTGTGCCTTTTTCAAGTAAAAAACAATTATTTACTGGCAAGATAAAGGAGGTTATATTTAATGCGGTACAAGGTCTGCTTGGAAAATTTCTTGGAGTCAAGAAAGGTGGTTTTTCTGAGAATATAGTATGCATTGCTAAGAAATGAAAATCTGTTTCGTATCTCATGATAGTGGTGTGCAAGGTGCTGAGAGGGCTCTGCTTGATTTAGTGGTAAATTTAAAAAGGGATGAAAAATATTGCCTACATGTTATTCTGCCCAGTAGTAAGGGCGGGCTTTGTGAAAAATTAAAATCCAATGGTATTGAAGTATCAATTATTCCATATTACTACTGGGTTAGTGGTCGCCAGAAGAATGTGCTGAAGGAAGTAGCTAAATCGATGGTTAATGTAATATCTATATTTCGTCTTGTAATGAGATTTAAAAAAATACGTCCTGATTTAGTTTATTCAAATTCTATATCAATAAATGTCGCTGCGCTATCAAGTTTCGTTTTACGTCTACCCCATATATGGCATTTTCATGAAATTATTGACAAAAAATCTGAATATGATTTTACATATGGTAGTCGATTTTCATTTTGGTTGATAGGGAAGCTATGCACTAATATAATTGTAGTTTCAGATTTTTTGAAAGAATTCTATTCGTATAATTTACCATTATGTAATATTATAAGGTTGTATCAACCGGTTGAAATTTATCAGTATCAATGTTTACGTAATGTTCATGAGAAATATTTAATTAGGCATGATGTTGTCAATTGTGCAGTAATTGGCGCTGTTACAAAAGTAAAAAGGCAGGAAGACGCTATCCGTGCAACTAATATAGTAAATCGTAATGGTCTAAATATAAACTTGTGGATTGTTGGTGAATGTGATGGCGGTTATTGCGAGGAAATGATGTCTCTCGTCCATGATTTTGGTCTTGTTGATGTAGTTTCATTTATTGGTTACGTAGACAATGTTAATGATTTTATCAAAAACATGGACATTGTTATTTCATGTTCGGTTTCTGAGGGGTTTGGTAGAGTTATTATTGAATCGAATTTAGAGTCTGTTCCTGTTATTGGGGCAAATTCCGGCGCTACACCTGAGATTATTGAAAATGATGTTACTGGGCTTTTGTACGCTCCTAAAGATGAAGTTGATTTATCTAAAAAAATAAAACAATTAGTAAATGATGTTGATCTTAGAATTAAACTTGGCGTTACAGGCAAGGAGAGAGCTATAAGAAATTTTTCATCATTAGGTTATATGAATAAAATGGATAATTTATTTCAAATGACTTTGATTTGTAGAAAGTGAGCGCGTGTATGCTACCAGTTGTTGATGTCGTAATTATAAATTGGAATGGTATAGAGGACACAATCGATTGTCTTCGGTCTTTGAAAGGACAGTCGTATATAGGAGGATGCAGGGCGATATTGATTGATAATTGTTCTGCAGATGAATCTTTAATAATAATTAAGGCATGGTGTAAGAAGGAATGTGTAGATGTTTCGGAATATCAATACCGTTCGTCTTCTGAAAGAATGGTATTTCTTAATAAAATCTCTAATAATGAAGCTGATAAGTTCTCTGTTTCACTAATCTCTGCAGATGAAAATCTTGGTTTTTGTACGGCGAATAATATAGGTGTTGAGTTTTCTATTAAAAACTCCGGCGAGCTATCATTTATTCTTAATAACGACACTGTATGTGATAGTGAGTTAATCTCTCATTTGGTTGATGCTAGCATTAACTTCAATCATGAATGTATATTGAGTCCTGTTATTCTATATGCAGATTCACCAGATATAATTTGGTGGCAGGGTGGACGCTTTTCAAAATGGCTGTCACCTACTTATGTTCATCAAGGAAATAAGGTGTCTGAAACAATTAGTGAGCCTGTTGATACTGAATGGTCAAGTGGATGTGCAACATTGATACCTAATAGCTTGTATAAAAAAATCGGGTTATATGACCCTGAATTCTTTATATGGTGTGATGAATGGGATTTTTCTCTTAGAGCTGAAATATATGGTGTTAGTAAAAAAGTAATTTCATCTGCAAAACTTTATCATAAAGTAGGGAAGTCATTAGGGATAGTAAGCCCTCTAGTTTATTTTTACTCATTTAGAAATATGTCAATACTAAGGAAGCGGTACCTTTCAAAAACAGCATATTATTTATTTAATGGTTTGTATGTCCCGTTTAAATTCTTTCAATCTATTCTATATTCTTTGAAGGAGAGGGATGTATTATATTTTATAATATTTTTTGACGTTGTTTTTGAAGGTGTTAGCTCTGGTCGTGGAAAGTGGAAGCGGCAATCTAATTGATTATAACTAATACGCAATTTATTCAATAGAAATATACGACAAACCATTTATGAAAATATTTTCTTATAAAGAAATATGGTTATATATACTTCCGTTGCTATTTTTGCCGAATATGGGGCTAGCTCAAGAGACAAGTTTCGGTCTATTGCAATTAAATGACTTTATAATATGGCCGTATATTTTTACGGTATATTTATCCATTTCTAAAATTAATAACAGGGTTAAATTATATAATAAGGAGCTAATTTATTTTCTTTTCCTGTTTTTATTGTGGTCAATATTTTCGTCACTGTGCGCTACTCTTTTTAATGATTATTCAGCTAACGAGTTAATCTTCTCTATGCTTAAACTGGCTAAATTATCTTTATATGCGGTAGCTTCATTGTTAACAATTACTGCAATATCACGCAATAATATTAATCAACAATTTAATTGGTCATTACTTGCATCACTTACTGTTATGAGTGCAAGTCTTTTATTTGATCGATTTATTTTTTATCAGGAATCTAATTCTATTTCAGACACGATTCAGTTTTATACTGATAATATTTTGAGTGCAACAATGGCTATTTTATTTTCATATCTTTTGGGGTTGCTCTTCACTGGCTATGGTTCGAGATGGTGGCAACTAACGGCAAAAATATGTTTGTTATTATCGATATTCGGTATTGCTCTTTCAAATGGCAGGGGAGGATGGATTGCTATTTTAGTTTCATCTATTTATATTGCTTATCGTCTACGAATGAAACAAGTTATAGGGTTTTTATCGGTTTGTATTGTTGCAATTGTAACGGCGTATTCCATTTTTCCTCAATTCGAGGATCTGGTTGATAGGACTATTGATCCAGATCCACTTTATTTGGCGGAATATCATTCCGATCTTGCTGGCATAGAAACAGGAGGGCGTTGGTTCTATTTGAAGAAAGAAGGAATTAAGGTATTAGATGCCCCAATATTTGGAACTGGTTTTTTTCATAGGGGAGGAGAAACTGGACTTGATCCTGTGGGTAGCCATAACTTTTTTGTGCAGATGTTTTTAGAAACAGGCATTATTGGAGGTATTCTGGCTATACTTGTTTTTTTTATTATGTGGAAACAGGCTGGACGAAGAATGGTGGTTTTGAACGGTGGTGAAATACCCACAAAGGCTGCAATATCATCGGCATTTGTTGTTGGTTTAAGTGGTGAATATTTTTATGGTGGGATGGTTTTATTTACCATGCTGTTATCCTACGGAGCCGTTGGGCGTCTTCCTGTAAACAGAATGCATGATCTAAAAAATTAATATGATCTCTCCCCTAGTTAGTGTGATGATTCCAACTTATAACGCTGGACAGACTTTACCCTTCGCATTGGCGTCATTATTGTCTCAAACCTATCAAAACTGGGAGTGTATTGTAGTAGATGATGGCTCTACTGATAATACATATGAATTGATGTCTAAAGTACTCAACTATGACAAACGTTTTAAATTTATTTGTCTAGCAAATAACAGTGGGCGTGCTATTGCCCGACAAAAAGCATTGGATAATGCTCACGGTAAGTATTTGGCCATGGTTGATGCGGATGACTGGATATATCCATCAAAACTTGAGCATCAGGTTCATATTTTAGAAGCTCACTCCGAACTTGCATTGGTGAGTTGTGGAATGGCTATTATTGATTTCGAAAATAATTTGCTTGGGATAAGAATGCAACAAAATGATTTCCTTGTCCATGCACCATTAAATGGACCAGGTTTTCTGCCTGTTGCACATGCAACTTCGATGATTCGACTGGAAATAGCGAAAACAGTTAACTATGACAATCGTTTTTCTCAAACAGAAGATACAGATTTCCTACTTCGTCTATTAATGTGTAAATCTTACGCTGTCGTTGGTGAGCCTCAATATGCTTATGCTGAACATAGTCATTCAATCAACGCGGAGGTCATTATTCGTTCACAAATTGACCTATTAATGATTTATTTTAAACATTATAGAAAATTTCCAATTAAAACTTGTCTGCAGATTGGGCGGGTTCTTTTAAAATTAGTTATTGCCTTTGGAATAAAGATGGTTGGCCAAGAAAAAAAACTTACACAGTTTCGCCAAAAATCTATTCCAACAAAAGATCAGGAAAATGAGTTTAATCGTGCGCAACAGGATGTTTTTATAGAATATAGCAAGATTATAAAATTAATTTGATGCGATTCATATAGGAATAATCCATGCAAAAGATTAAGAAGATCTGTCAGTATTCTCGACAGATGAATATAAGTTATTTTTTAATTTAATTATGGTTAATGTGATATTTATTAAGATGCCTTATGTTTATTGATAAAACGATTTTAATATTATGAAAGTTGCACGCATTGCCACAATTCCTTTTGCTATAGTGACTCAATTGAAATCTCAGTTGCTGTATTTGGTTGATTCAGGTGTACATGTGCATATTATTACCTCTGATGGGTGTGAACTTGATAGATTGGAGTGGGGTGAGAATTTAGTTTTACACAAACTACACATTGCAAGAAAACCATCATTAATGGCCGATTTTGTATCGTTGTTTAGATTGTTTATTTTATTCCGTAGGTTTAGATTTCAAATTGTGCATTCAACAACACCTAAAGCCGGTCTTCTAACATCTATTGCTGGTTTGTTTTCTGGTGTGCCTATACGCTTGCATACCTTTACTGGTCAACCATGGGTAGAAATGAGTGGCGTCATGAGATTGATTTCACGTTCATCAGATAAACTTATTGGTTACTTAAATACTCGATGTTACGCTGATAGTTTTACTCAAGCAAAATTTCTTGTTGATGAGGGGATTATTAAGCATCATAAAATAGATGTTATAGGTAGTGGGTCTCTCGCCGGTGTTGATACTAATAGATTTAGTATTGATAGATTTACCAATGATGAAAAAGATAATTTCAGAAAACAGCTTGGCATTAATTCTTGTTCTTTTGTTATATTATTTATTGGGCGTATTACAAAAGATAAGGGTATATATGAATTACTGTCTGCATTCCAGAAATTAAGCAATAGTTCAGTTGATGCTGATTTGATTTTGGTTGGGCCTTTTGATCAAGAACGCGGAGGCGTTGGCTCAATATCTATTAATGATATATCTAAATATAATAAAGTCCATTGTGTCGGGTATTCCGAGGAGCCCGAAAAGTATTTATCTATTTCAGATGTATTATGCCTCCCTAGTTATCGCGAAGGATTTGGAACAGTTGTATTGGAGGCGGGTTCTATGGGAGTGCCTACAATAGGCTCTGATATTTATGGATTAAGAGATGCTGTTGTGGATGGTACCACCGGTATTTTGGTTCCTGTGCGTGACGCTCATCGTCTTTTTGAAGCTTTGTCTTTAGTCGCCAAAAATGTTGATTTGAGAGTTGATATGGGAGAGGCAGCCAGGCAAAGATGCATAAATAAATTTGATTCTACTAAGGTTAGTCAATGTTTACTTGATGAATATAATAAATTGTTAAATTCGTTATAACTGATCTTTTGAATTTACTATAACGCCGAGAATAACTATGTTGTCATGTAACCAATTCCTTAACAATATATTATGAATCTATGGATCTTTTTCTTAGTTATTGGTAGTGCATCCTGGTTTCTTACTACTATTCTACGGCGATATGCAATAACCAGTAGTTTGCTGGATGTACCAAATGATCGTAGTTCTCATCTCACGCCTGTTCCACGTGGTGGTGGTGTTGCAATACTCATTACCTTTATATTTGGTTTATTTTTTTTATGGGTAGGGGAGCTGTTAGGGCTTCAAGTTATTGTTGCGTTTTTAGGTGCCAGTTTTTTGGTTGCTAGCGTTGGTTTTATAGATGATCATGGACATGTGGCAGCACGTTGGCGTCTATTAGCTCATTTTTGTGCTGCGGGATGGCTATTGTTCTGGTTGGGTGGGTTACCACCTTTAGTTTTTTTTGGATTTGAATTTGATTTGGGATGGGGAGGTCATCTGCTTGCATGTATAGCTTTAGTTTGGCTCCTTAATCTTTATAACTTTATGGATGGAATTGATGGCATTGCTGGAATTGAAGCATTGTCTTCATCAATGTTAGTTGGTTTGTTATTTTTATTTGTGTTAGGTAATATTAATTTGTCTTTTATTCACTTGCTTATGTCAGCATCAGTCGTTGGATTTTTGATGTGGAATCTCCCCCCTGCAAAAATATTTATGGGTGATGCCGGTAGTGGTTTCATAGGGTCTACACTTGGTGGGCTTATTCTTTATAGTGCTCATGTTGCGCAACAAATGTTTTGGGTGTGGTTGATCATATTAGGTATATTTATAGTTGATGCAACTTATACTTTAATTCGACGTTTATTACAGGGTAAACAGGTTTATGTGGCGCATCGTTGCCATGCTTATCAATATGCAAGCAGGTTGTATGGAGGTCATCTTCCAGTTAGTCTTTCAGTATTATTAATTAATGTATGTTGGTTAGCACCCTGGTCTGTAGTTGTTGCATATAGTTTAGTTGACGGTGCAGTTGCTATGTTGTGTGCTTATATTCCTCTATTGTGGTTAGCCTGGTATTTTCATGCAGGTGAGGAAGAAAAATCACCAGAAGTCGGTATTACTTAAAATCAGTCTTGAGTCTAAAATCATCAATATAGGTGAACGCTTAAAGTCTGACCTCGTGCGATTGTATCTGATAAAATCGTATTTTTTCTAAGCTTATTAATTTTATGTTTCAATCATTATTGAAAGACTTTCTAGATCTGTCACGTACCAGAAAACGTTTAGTTGTCGCTGGTGCTGATCTAGTTATTGTATTTGTATCTATATGGGCCGCATTTTCTTTGCGGCTTGATGTATTTTATGTACCTTCTACTGCGCAGTTATGGATTTTTCTGGTTGCGCCTCTGATAGCGATCCCTGTATTCATTCGTTTTGGTCTTTATCGTGCCATTATTCGTTACATTGGTTTTCAGGCGCTATGGACTGTTTTTCGAGCGGTGATGCTTTATGCCCTGATATGGTCTTCACTGGTGTTATTGAGTGGAGTGTCTGGAGTACCACGTTCCGTTTATATTATAAATTTAATTCTGGTGATGTTATTGGTGGGCGGCAGCCGGATGGCAGCGCGATGGATATTTACACCGCATCAGGGTAATCGTGACCGACGCTTTACAGATAATGCAAATAATGTCGTTATTTACGGTGCGGGTAGTGCCGGTTTTCAACTAGCTTCAGCACTTTCATATAGCTCTGACCAACGAGCTGTTGCATTTATTGATGATGCTTTATCGCTGCATAATCAGCAGTTGAATGGACTTAAAATTCATCCGTTTTCCCATCTTAGTCATTTGATTGAGAAATTGAATGTTAAGGAGGTGTTGTTGGCATTGCCATCGGCTTCACGTTCTCGCCGGCGTGAGATTATTGCAATGCTGGAGCCGTACCCTGTTCATGTTCGTACTTTACCGGGTCTGTCGGCCATTGCGAATGGTGAGGTCAAGATAGAGGATATTTCTGAGGTTTCGATTGAGGATTTGTTAGGTCGTGATGTTGTGCCACCTAATAAAGAACTGTTGGGTGCCAATATCACCGGTAAGGTGGTGATGGTGACAGGAGCTGGTGGCTCGATAGGGTCTGAACTGTGTCGTCAGATTGTCCAATTGTCACCTGCCAGGCTCATTTTGCTTGAACAGCATGAGTATGCACTTTATGCCATGGAGAATGAGCTGCTCAACTGGGCGAAGATGACAGGTTCTGTTTTGAATGAAGATTCTATTTTGCCTGTTCTTGCATCAGTGACTGATCTGGATCGTCTTGAGCTCGTTTGTCATGGATTTGGTGTGCAGACTATTTACCATACGGCGGCTTACAAGCATGTTCCTATGGTTGAACGTAATCCTGTTGAGGCGATTGATAATAATATCTTTGGAACCCTTCGGGCCGCTCAGGCGGCAATAAATTGTGGTGTTGAAGCTTTTGTGCTGATCTCAACAGATAAAGCAGTGCGTCCGACTAATACAATGGGGGCAAGCAAACGTTTTGCTGAGTTGATATTGCAGGGTCTGGCTGGCCTGGAAGGGAAAACTACCCGTTTCACTATGGTGCGGTTTGGTAATGTATTGGGTTCATCAGGTTCTGTCGTACCTTTGTTCAGAGAGCAGATTCGTAATGGCGGACCGGTAACGGTCACTGATCCCAAGATGATTCGTTATTTTATGACTATTCCGGAAGCATCGCAGTTGGTGATTCAGGCGGGTGCAATGGGCACAGGCGGCGATGTTTTTGTACTTGATATGGGTGAGCCGATACGGATCATGGATATGGCTCGCCGAATGATTCGTTTAAGTGGCTTGGATGTTAGAGATGAAGAACATCCGGATGGTGATATTGAGATTCAATTTACTGGTTTGAGGCCTGGTGAAAAGCTTTATGAGGAGTTGCTGATTGGAGATAATCCTACGCCGACTGAGCATGCTTTGATTATGCGAGCTGAAGAAGAAATTTTGCCCTGGGAAGAAATTGAAAAGTTGCTGCAGCAGTTTGAGCTGGCCGCAAAAATGAATGATGCTAACAGGGTGCGTGAGTTGTTGTTATCTGCTGTGAGTGGTTTTAGTCCTCAGTGTGATGTGGAAGATGTTGTCACTAAGTTTGGCAAAGACAAAATCCCAGGAATGGAAATCTTAAATTTTCATAAAGTTACCAGTCTTAAATCTGAAGTCGAGAGTCAAATGCTTTAAGATCCAGAGCTTACAATTTAAGATTCATGACTTCATCAATGTTTGGCAATATACTCATCGTCTGTGTTGGTAATATCTGTCGCAGCCCTATGGCTGAGTTTTTATTACGGCAAAGGCTAATGGAAAATGATGTGAATATCTCAGTTTCTTCAGCCGGGCTTGGTGCTGTCATTGACCATGGCGCTGATGAGAAGGCTATCGAACTGATGTTGGAGAGGGGGATTGATATTTCCACACATCGTGCTCGTCAGCTTAGTGGTGAGATGGTAAAGAAAAATGAGTTGATTCTGGTGATGGAGCACTGGCAACAGAAGGAAATTGAGGGCCTTTATCCTTATGCGCGAGGCCGAGTTCATCTATTTGGGAAGTGGTCTGATATGGAAATTGAGGATCCCTATAAAAAATCAAAAGAGGCCTTCAATATGACTTTTGTTAAGATTGATAAGGCCTGTGACGAATGGTGCAAGAAGCTATGGTAAGAAAATTAACACTGTTAATGTTATTAACCCAGCTTGCTGGTTGTTCCTGGGCGCCGGGTCTAATGCTCTCTGCGGATGACTTTGAACAGGATGATTCTGTTAATCAGGAGTCTATGCCGGTTACGTTAATTCCTATTACGCCCTCATTAATAGAAAAACAGCCCCGATCATTGCTGACGGTACCACCAGTTAATAACGCAACAAACTTAACAACAGGATATGAATATAAAGTAGGCCCTCAGGACGTACTTAATATTATTGTTTGGGAGCATCCAGAGCTGACGATTCCTACAGGTGGGCAACGCTCGGCTGAACAGGACGGGCATCGTGTTAGTAGTAAAGGCACCATTTTTTATCCCTATGTCGGCGTTGTTCTGGTGACGGGTAAAACAACAGAAGAAATTCGCAATGAGCTGACCGAGAAACTTTCAAAATATATTCGCAAACCTCAGCTTGATGTTCGTGTTGTAGATTTTAATAGTCAAAAAGTACAGGTGGCAGGTGCGGTTGAAAAGCCGGACTCTTATCCGATTAGCGATGTACCGTTAGCACTCTCAGATGTAGTGAATGCTGCTGGTGGTAATAATAAAAATGCGGATATTCAGTCAGTCATTTTGACAAGAAATGGAGTTAATAAACGTTATAACTTGCTTGATCGTTATTATCGTGGTGATACTTCAGAGGATGTGTTGCTGCAAAATGGTGATGTCATTTATGTTCCTGCTAATACAGTGCATAAGGTATTTGTTATGGGTGAGGTGGCGAAGCCTGCGGCACTTCCACTTGTTGATGGTCAGTTGACTTTGGCTGATGTGCTTGCTGCATCAGGAATTGACCAGAATGCGGCTGATCCAGAACGTATTTTTGTATTACGCCGTGGTGAAGATTTAAATAAGCCTTATGCTTATCTGCTTGATGCTTCGGAGCCTGGCGCTTTAATTATGGCGACGGCCTTTCAGTTGCAGGCACTGGATGTGGTCTTTGTTTCAACCGCAGATATAACACGTTGGAGCCGTACTTTGACTCAGCTTTTGCCTACAGTGCAAACACTTTGGACAATAGATCGTATAACAGCAGACTAGAACATAAACAGAAGACGTAAAAATGACACCAGAAAAGTTATCGCCAGTTATTCAAAATCCTGAAGATGAGGATGAAATCGATCTTTCAGAAATGGTAGGCACGTTGATTGAAAATCGCTATTTGATTGTCTCAGTGATGACCGTATTTTTTGTCATATCTGTGTTGTATAGTTTTTTATCCAGTCCTATTTATAAAGCTGATGCGGTGTTACAAATTGATGAGCAATCATCATCTATGAAGGGATTAGATGAGCTGGATACCTTGTTAGGTTCAGAGAGTTCTTCATCGGTGACTGAGATTGAAATTATTAAATCCCGCAAGGTTATTGGCGGGATGGTTGATAAGCTTAATTTAACTACATATGTTGAACCTAATTATTTTCCATTGATTGGCGGTTATCTGGCACGGACATCAGATAGTGGTCAACTCACTGAGCCATGGCTTGGATTTTCAAGTTACGCCTGGGGTGGAGAGATTGTTAAGGTTGATCGTTTTGAAGTGCCACCAAAATTTTTGAAAAAACCTTTTCTTCTGGTGGCTATGGCAGAAAGCAGGTATGTGATTTTTGATGCCATGGGTGAGAAAATTCTTGAAGGTGAGGTTGGCCAGCCTGCCAGTAATGAGCCTGGTAATATTCAAATTTTCATTAGCCAGTTAGTGGCTAATGAAGGTGCTGAATTTACACTAATGAAACTGAAGCATAATGCAGTTGTTGGTGAATATCAGAAGAAGATTGATATTAGTGAGAAAGGTAAAAAATCAGGTATTCTCAGCGTCAGTTTGGAAGGTCCTGACCGGATGATAATTGAGTCAGTGATTGGTGAATTGACTCAAGGTTATTTGCGTCAGAATGTTGAGAGAAAATCAGAAGAATCAGAAAAAATGCTGCAATTTATTAGTGCTCAATTACCCGTTCTAAAGTCCGGATTGAATGCCGCTGAAATTGCTTTAAATCATCATCGTGAAGAGAAGGGCACGATTGACCTGAGTTTTGAAAGCCAGAACCTAATTGAAAGAATTACCCGTCTTGAAGCTGAGCTTTCTGATCTTAATTTAGAACAGGCTGCATTAATTCAGAAACTAACTCCAGATCATCCAGTGATTCAGGGTATACGCGAAAAATTAAAAAATCTTGAACAGCAAAAAGAGGTGCTAAATAATCATCTGTTTGCTTTGCCTGAGACTGAGCTAGAGACGGTAAAATTTAGCCGGGATGTTACTGTTGCTAATGAGCTTTATATGTTGTTGCTAAATAAATCTCAGGAGCTAAAGGTTTCAAAAGCAGGGACAATAGGCAGCGCTCGAATTGTTGATGAAGCTGTTGTTGCTGATGTGCCCGTAAAACCCAGGAAAGCATTAATTATTGCGATTAGTTTATTACTTGGTTTTATTGTGGGTGTGGTTGTGGCAGCTTTACGAAAAGCGCTTAATCATACAATTGATGACCCGAATATTATTGAGAAAAAATTGGGTTATGCGATTTATTCTGAAATTCCATTTTCAAAATTTCAGGCAGCAATGCGCACTGATGCAAAGGCTGGCGCGAGCAGGAGTGAGTTTCAGGTATTGGCTCATGTGAAGGGAGACGAGCATGATTTTATCGTCGAAAGTTTAAGGAGTTTGCGAACCAGTATTCAGTTTGCTCTTATGGAAGCAAAAAATAAAGTGGTTACTATTACAGGCTCTTCACCTGAAATTGGCAAATCATTTATATCGGTTAATTTCGCCTATCTAATGGCAGAGTCCGGAAAAAAAGTATTATTGATTGATGGTGACATGCGTAAAGGCCATATTAACCACTATTTTGGCCTTGAGCGATCACCGGGTTTATCTGAAGCTATTGGTAGTGATTGTGAATGGCAAACGGTGATTCAGAAAGGTTTATTGAATGAGAACCTGGACGTTCTGGTATCCGGGACTTATCCTCCTAATCCATCTGAATTATTGATGGGGCAACGCTTTGCTGAGCTGTTAGCAAAGGCGAATGAAGATTATGATCTGGTTGTTATCGATACGCCACCTGTGCTTGCTGTGACTGATGCTGTTATTATCTGCCAGCATTCAGCTTCAAATTTTATGGTTATTCGTAGTCATCATCATCATTTGCGCGAGCTGCAGACAGCGTTTAAACGTTTCGAACAAAATGGTATCCTAATTAGAGGAGCCATCTTTAACGGTATTGAATTGAAGAAAGCCGGTTATGGTTACAATAACGGTTACAAGTATTATGGTTACCAGTATAAATAGTTATTGCGTTTTTTAATCCTTAAAAAGAGAGATAGCAATGATTGAAGACTTTAAAGGTGATGAATCCTGGCGGATGTTCCGAATTATCAGCGAATTTACCGAAGGTTTTGATAAGCTGGCAGATATTGGTTTTGCTATTTCAATTTTCGGCTCTGCGCGTACGCAGGTTGACGATTATTATTATCAAAAAGCTGTGGAGATTAGTGGGCGACTCGCCAAAGAAAATTATTCTATAATCTCTGGTGGCGGCGGTGGTATCATGGAAGCTGCAAATAGAGGCGCATCTGAAAATAATGCAATTTCAGTCGGCTTGAATATTGAATTGCCGCACGAGCAAAAGCCCAATAAGTTCCAGAATTTATCGTTAGTCTTCCGTTATTTTTTTGCCAGGAAAGTAATTTTTGTTAAATACTCTATGGGTTATATCTGCATGCCCGGGGGGTTTGGTACGCTCGACGAGTTTTTTGAATCTCTGACACTTATTCAAACGAAAAAAATATATAAAATGCCGATTATCCTATTTGGCACTGAGTTCTGGTCAGGGTTAATGGACTGGATGAAAGCAACGCTGCTCAAATATGGTACTGTTTCAGAAGAAGATTTTGATTTGATCGTAGTGACTGATGATGTTGATGAAGTTATTGAAATCATGAACTGTCACCGTGCTATGAAGCTAAGGCATATTGAGGAAGCTCATCAGGAGTGGCTGAAAAATCCTGTATCAAAAAATGTTGAAGAAGTGATACGAAATTTGGTGAGAAATAACAGGTAGTGACGGTTTTTATTTGTTTGATATTAGCGTTTCGTATGCCTGACGAATGCGGATAAAACTCGATGTGTCACCGCCTTTGTCTGGATGATGGATGGCAGCGAGTTCACGATAACGCAGACTAATAGTGTCACTGCAGGCGTTTTCTTCAAGCTCTAAAATAGCCAGAGCATCCAGTCGATTGTCGTTATTAATATAAAGTTTCCAGAAGTTTTCCAGTAACTTTTCTACATCTTCTTTGTTTGTGTCTTTGAGGTTCGACCAGTCGAGATAATATTCACTGAGTTTTTCGTTAGTTGTCTCGGTCAATTGCTGGTTGTTTGATTGTACGCCACCGGTAATGAAGTGTATTTTAAGCGGCGAAATATCCAGAACAATCCGTTCTTCTTCTATTAACTGTTGCTGGAGTTGATACAGCGCATTCATCACCAGGAAGTGTTTTTGGAAGATGGCGAGCTGATAATCATCGGCAATGTTTTCAAAGCCGATGTGTTCATCGAGTGACTTGATAATCTGGAATTCGGTAATGCCTTCGGGGTGCTGATTGAGCAAAGACAGGATGTCGGCGATTAAAGGATTCTTCACAACGCAGTTTGAGCTATTCTGAAGAGGGTATTTCGATACCCTCGTTCTCCAGCAGGGTAACCAGTTTGATTAGCGGCAGGCCGATGAGCGAGTTAGGGTCCTCGCCTTCAAACTTTTCAAACAGGGCGATGCCCAGGCCTTCGGATTTGAAGCTGCCGGCGCAGTTATAGGGCTGTTCTTTCTTCAGGTAGCGTTCAATAGTTTGGGTTGAGAGTTTCTTGAAGACGACCGTGTATGGCTCACAGATGGTTTGTTTTCTACCGGTGCGGGAGTTGAGCAGACATAGTCCTGTTTGAAAGACGATACGCTGGCCGGAGGCTTCGGTGAGCTGTTTAACGGCGTTTTCGAAGTTACCGGGTTTGGTGAGCGGCTGGCCATTGAGTACGGCGCTCTGGTCTGAACCGATGATGAGCGCGTCTTCACCCAGTTGTTTTATTTGTTCTGCAACTGCTTCGGCCTTGCTCTCAGATAGGCGCATAACCATGTTTTCGATAGTTTCACCGGCTATCGGGGTTTCGTCGACATCGGGTGAGGCGCAGCTGAATTCTATTTGTAGGCGTTCCAGCAATTGCCTGCGAAAAGGCGAGGTAGAGCCGAGAATGAGCTTCATAGGTGCTTCTTTTTTTGTATAAAAATGAGATTTTAAACGATTCGATTAGCAGATGGGGTGAATTTATTGATTCAAACACGGCTATGTATTTGATATTTTAGGAAATGCTAATGTTTCTGCTGTTAACCGATCAGAACTTATTGAAATGTATACAATATATACAGAAAAGAGGTTTTGCTTTAAAATGGGTCGATTATGCCAAAGCAATTGCCTGAAACAGCTGATTTTTTAAAGCAGGCCGAGCGGAATGCGACTCTAGAAGGAGTTTTACCGCTAGCCAGGCTTGAACGATTATCTGAGATATTGAATGACAATTCAGGTGAGTTATTCGCAAAGTTGCATTTTACCTCAGGGACGGGCTATTTAGGCTTGCATGGCACGGTTGAGGCATCGTTGGATTTGGTTTGTCAGCGCTGTTTGCAACCAATGAAATATCCAGTGTCAGGGCAGTTTAAGTTTGGCCTGATTACTAGCGAAAAATATGAAGATAAAGTGCCGTCAGATGCTGAACCTTATTTACTTGAAGGTGATGAGCAGTCGGTGGTGGATATTCTTGAAGATGAACTGCTGCTATCGATACCCATTTCAGCAAGGCATCCTAATGAGTGCTCTGAGTTTCTGCAGAAGCAGAATGAAGAAAGGCGAGTGGAAAAAGAAAAATCAAATCCATTTGCTGTGCTAAAAAATTTGAAAATAGATTAAATTTTATTCCTAACATACTGAATCACAATGATTTTTTGTTGAAAGGTGTTGGGTTTTATAACAGTTTTATATAATAGGTTTTTAACAGGAGATATTCCGTGGCCGTTCAAAAAAGCAGAAAGACACGTTCAAAACGCGGTATGCGTCGTTCACACGATGCGCTCACAGGCAAAGCTTTGTCTGTTGATTCAACATCAGGGGAAACCCATTTGCGTCATCATGTAACACCCGACGGCTATTACAAAGGCCGCAAAGTGGTGGACATTGAAAACGCTTTCGAAGCCTAAATTGTTTGTTCTGCCGCTTTAATCGCTATCAGCGATTGGGTGGCGTTGATATTTAGTTAATGCCAGATCCGGCAATAATCGCGCTTGATGCCATGGGTGGCGACTTCGGTCCTGAAGTCGTATTGCCCGCTGCCGTTCAGGTTTTAAAAAAGCATAAGAACGTTAGTATTATCCTGGTCGGCGATGAAGCCGTTTTGAAGGCCCAGGCCGAGCAGAATGGTATTGATTTAACAGGTCGAATTGAGATCCAGCATGCATCACAGGTGATCGAGATGCATGATGAACCCGCTCTGGCGATTCGTAAGAAAAAAGATTCTTCCATGCGTGTAGCCATTGATCTTGTTCATCAGGGTCGTGCTCAGGCTGCTGTCAGTGCCGGTAACACCGGTGCGTTGATGGGAACTGCCAAGTTTGTTCTCAAAACCATATCGGGTATTGATCGTCCGGCGATCTGTACCACCATTCCATCTGTTACCGGTCATACCCACATGCTGGATCTGGGTGCCAATGTTGATTGTACTGCTGAAAATCTGTTCCAGTTTGCGGTCATGGGCTCGGTGCTGGCCGAGGCGGTCGATAACGTTGAACGGCCTCGTGTGGGACTGTTGAATATCGGCTCAGAGGCGATGAAGGGCAATGCACTGGTAAAAGAAGCCGATGCGCTGTTGGCCAGTGCGCCGATCAATTATATTGGCTTTGTTGAAGGTGATGATATCTACAATGGCCGTACTGACGTCGTGGTCTGTGATGGTTTCGTCGGCAATGTTTCACTGAAAACATCCGAAGGTGTCGCCAAGATGATCAGCCACTTCATGAAAGAAGAATTTACCAAAAGCCTGTATAACAAAATTGCGGCCATGATCGCCATGCCGGTGCTTAAGTCCTTCCGCAAGCGTATCGACCCGCGTGCCTATAATGGTGCCAGTATGCTGGGTTTGAACGGTATCGTTATTAAGAGTCATGGTGGTGCAGATATCTTTGGTTTTGCTAATGCGATCGAAATTGCTGTGCTGGAAGTAGAAAAAACAGTCCCTCAACATATTCGTTCTAGAATGGAACCTTTGCTGGAGAAAGCAGTTTGAGTAACGCAAGAATTGCAGGTACGGGTAGCTTTCTACCAGAAAAAATCCTGACCAATAAAGATATGGAAAAAATCGTCGATACCACTGACGAATGGATTCGTGAACGTACCGGTATTGAAGAGCGACATATTGCTGCGGATGATGAATTTACGGTTGATCTGGCTGAAAAAGCCGCGATCAATGCAATGCAGGCGGCCGGCAAGACCAAAGACGATATTGATCTGATTATTGTTGCCACCACCACACCTGATCGTGTTTTCCCAAGTACCGCCTGTTTGTTGCAAAAACGTCTGGATATTCATGGTTGTGCGGCTTTCGATGTACAGGCCGTATGTACCGGTTTTGTTTATGCATTAGGCATCGCTAATAACTTCTTCAAGGCGGGTACCAGTAAGTGTGCTCTGATCGTTGGTGCCGAAACTCTTTCACGTATTGTCGACTGGACAGATCGTGGTACCTGCGTGTTATTTGGTGATGGTGCAGGCGCGGTGGTGCTAGAAGCCAGTGATGAGCCAGGGATTATTTCGACTCATTTACACGCCGATGGTCAATACGAGGATCTACTGACTGTGCCTTATGGAGTTTCAACCGGAGCCAGTCAATTACTCGATGGTATGGGTGGCATCACCATGCGTGGTAATGAAGTATTTAAGGTGGCGGTAAATACCCTAGGCCGTATCGTCGATGAAACGCTGGCGCACAACCACATGAAAAAATCTGATATCGACTGGCTGGTGCCTCACCAGGCCAATACCCGTATCATCAATGCCACGGCGAAAAAGCTCAAGATGTCTACTGATCACGTCGTCATGACGGTAAATAAGCACGGTAATACTTCGGCAGCTTCAGTGCCACTAGCATTAGATGTAGCAGTGCGTGATGGCCGTATTCAACGCGGTGAAATTTTGATGTTGGAAGCTTTTGGCGGTGGTTTTACCTGGGGATCGGCACTGATTAAATATTAGGTCGTATTTTTGTTCAGATAGGTGAAGAAAAAATAGCTATTTCCTGATACGGTGCTAGAGTTAGAACCAGTACAGATGTTTTCAAAGTAAGTAACTCAGGCAGGAAATTACCATGATGAAAAATAATTTCGGGATAATAAGTAGTGTACTAGTTACCGGTATGTTGTTGACGATTGCAGGCTGCACAACAACCGATATAACTTCAAGCACGAGCAGTACCGTTGATACAGTAACTCCAGACGTTACCTTGAATCGTTTTGTTGATGTGCGTATTGCTTCAATCAAAAAAGAAGCGGCGGCCGGTCAGGGTGAAAACCTTGATGCTTTGGCACAGCTGATGGGTAAGCAGGATAAACAGGCATTTTCAGGCTGGATGCAGGTTAACTATGATGTTTTATTCAATAACCTTGAGCAGCCTAAAGAATTAATTTCTCGAATCGAGATAGTATCAGCTCAGTCACAAAAGATATAAACGCTTTTAGTACATGAAAGCAGAAAAAACGCACTCGCTTATGAGTGCGTTTTTTTTGTATAAAAAAGTGAATTAGTTTTATTAATTACTAATATTCTTATTTAAAAGCCGATTGAAATATAGCATTGTGTTATTGATAAATGCTGATATAGAATGAACACTCCAGTAAATTGATAAAAAGTGGTGTTGTAATGGCGGAACGTGAAACCGGTACGGTTAAATGGTTTAACAATTCAAAAGGATTTGGTTTTATTGAAAGAAAAGATGGAGAAGATGTCTTTGTACACTTCAACCAGATTCGTGGGGAAGGATACAAGTCTCTTAATGATGGGCAACAGGTTGAGTTCAGTGTCACCAAAGGTGACAAAGGATTTCAAGCTGAGGATGTAACACCAATTTAATAATTAAGAAACCTCTGCGGAGGTTTCTTTGTTTTAAGTTGAAGAAAGGCCGATCTTTGAATAAAAGGTCAGAGTTCTTCGGCGCGGGTGATCATTTCCTCTGCGTGTGCAAGCGATTGTTGTGTGATATCGACGCCGCTGAGCATACGTGCGATTTCTTCTATACGTTGTTGGCGGCTCAATGCGTCGACAGCCGTACTCGTTTGCTTTTTATCAGACCACTTGTGAACCCGTATGTGATTGTGCGCCTGCGAAGCAACCTGCGGCAGATGGGTAACACAAACAACCTGATTGTTCTTGCCCAGCGTGCGCAAATGTTGGCCGACAATTTCGGCAATACCACCACCGACACCGCTATCGACCTCATCAAATATTAAAGTTGGAATACGAGCTTGTGCCGCGGTGATCATCTGGATAGCCAGGCTGATCCGAGCGAGCTCACCGCCGGAGGCAACACGCGATAATGTTTTGCAGGCCTGACCTGAATTGGCGGTCACCGTAAAATCGATACGGTCCATGCCATGCGCGCTACGTTTTTGATTTTCATTTTGCGTTATTTCAATGACAAACTGTCCACCACTCATGCCCAGTGTTTGCATGGCAGAGGTGATCGCTTTATTTAATTTTTTGGCGGCTTTACTGCGGCTGCTGCTCAGCGCCTGGGCTGCATTCTGATAAGTTTGTTGCAGTGCTTTATATTCCTGTCGAAGCTCTTCCAGTCTTTCATCGGCATGATCAATATCATCCAGCTCTGTTGAAAGTTGCTGGTGTAATTCAGAGAGTGATGCCGGTTCGACGCGATGCTTGCGAGCCAGGTCGAGAATAACTTGCAGTCGTTGTTCAACGCTTTCAAGTTCAGCCGGATTGAGTTCGAGTGAATCACCGTAAGAATTCAATTGTGAAATAGCTTCATCAATTTGCACCAGCGCTTCCTGTAGCAAATCAACAACGGGATTTAGTTTTCCATCGACTTCAGCAATATTTTCCAGCGAAGCAATAATTCGCGACAGGTTCGATTGAATGTTTGAGTCATCGTTGCTGTGAAGTTGCTCAAGCGATTGCTGTACCGTGCTGGTAATTTTCTCGGCGTGGGCGAGACGAGAGTGATGCTGATCGAGTGTTTCGTATTCGTTTTTTTCGAGCGCCAGGTCATCGAGTTCCTGTGTCTGGAAACGCAGTAAATCGAGGCGGTTGTTTCTATCGTGACTGCTCTTCTCAAGATGCTGTAATTGTTCGTCAACGAGCTTGAGCTGCACAAAGGCATTGCTAACCGCTTCAATGAGGTTGGCGTGATTGGCATAATCATCGAGCAACTGTCGTTGCACCACGGGCTTCATCAAAGATTGATGCTCATGCTGGCCGTGTATGTCGATCAGCATCTCGCCCAGTTCACGAATGATTTGCAGATTAACCGGTGTGCCATTGACGTAAGCGCGTGAGCGGCCATCTTTTGAAATGCGGCGACGTAAGATGCATTCGTCATCGGCATTTAAGGCCTGTTCGACCAGCCATGAACTGACGGCCTCATTGTTTTGTATATCGAATTCAGCGGCAATTTCAGCGTGATCGGCATCCTGTTTGATACTGTCGATATCTGCGCGATCACCCAGTACCAGGCCCAGCGCGCCCAGTAGTATAGATTTGCCGGCACCGGTTTCACCGGTGAGCGCGGTCAAGCCATGGTTGAAATCGAGTTCAAGTGCATCAATGATGGCGAAGTTGCGAATTGTTAAATGTAAAAGCATGTCGGTAAAAGTTTAGGCTTGCTCGCTCCAATGAAGCTTGGCGCGCAGAATGTCAAAATTGTTATGCCCCTGCGGATGCAGCAGGGTAATAGTGTGTTGTTTGCGTCTAATCGAAATATGATCGCCAATGTCGACATCGAACGAAGTCTGGCCATCGCAGGTGACCTGCGCAATAGCCTGTTTGGTTTCGCTGATTAATATATCAACGACGGAACTGGAATTGACGACCAGTGGCCGGCTGCTCAGTGTGTGCGGACAAATCGGCACCAGCGTAATCGCATCAAGATTCGATTGCAAAATCGGGCCGCCGCTGGATAGTGCGTAAGCCGTTGAGCCGGTGGGCGTTGAGATGATTAAACCATCGGCGCGCTGGTGATTGACAAACTGGTTGTTGATGCGGGTTTCAAATTCAATCATGCGTGCAACATCGCGCACGTGCACCACGACATCGTTGAGTGCGTCGCCGGAAAAAATAATCTCGTCATTTCGTTTAACGTTGGTCTCAAGCAAAAAGCGTTCTTCCCTGATATGTTTGCCCGATAAAATATCATCGAGCACGGTGTCGATTTCATCAGAAGAAATATCGGCAAGAAAACCCAGTCGCCCGATGTTGATGCCAACCATCGGCACATTTTTGTCAGCCAGCGAACGCGCCGCATTCAGGATCGTGCCATCGCCGCCAAGAGTAATAGCCAGGTCACTGCGGCTACCCAGTTCATCGCGCGTAACCATGTCGTGGTTATGCGTCAGGCCATCAACACTTTCGTCAAGCAAAACGTCGCAATTTTTTTTGCTTAAAAAATCGAGCAGGTGTTCGAGCTTGTCCTTGACCAGCTCGGTATGAGGTTTAACGATGACACCGATTGTTTTGAACACCATAGTATTTTCCCGGAAGCAATGGGCTTACATTATCATGCAATAATGAATGCGCAATCCTATTTCAAAGAATCTTTTTTGAGCTGATAAAGCAGATCCAGCGCCTCTCGTGGACTGAGATCGTCCATGTCCATTTCCTGCAAACGTTCAATCACAGGGTGTTGACGGTCGCTGAACATTTCAAACTGGCCGGTGTCGGCATGGGCCTGAATGCTGCTTTGTTCCAGTTTGGCCAATTTGGTTCGCGCCAGTTTGATTACCTCGGCGGGCACGCCAGCGAGCTGCGCCACCTGCAGGCCGTAACTCTGGTTGGCCGGGCCGGGTTTGACGCTGTGCAAAAAGATAATCTTCTCGCCGTGCTCGACCGCATCGATGTGCACATTGGCAATGCCGGCAATTTCATCGGGCAGGGCGGTGAGCTCAAAATAATGCGTGGCGAACAGGCTGTAGGATTTGTTCCGGCTGGCCAGATGGTGGGCGCAGGCCCAGGCCAGCGACAGGCCGTCAAAGGTGCTGGTACCGCGGCCAATTTCATCCATCAGCACCAGGCTGTTGGCGGTGGCGTTGTTCAGAATATTGGCCGCTTCGGTCATTTCGACCATGAACGTCGAGCGCCCGCTGGCCAGATCATCCGAAGCGCCGATGCGGGTGAAGATACGGTCAATCGGGCCGATGCTGGCTTTCTTCGCTGGCACGTAACTGCCGATGCAGGCCAGCAGCACAATCAGCGCGGTCTGGCGCATGTAAGTCGATTTACCGCCCATGTTTGGGCCGGTGATGATGTTCATGCGTTTGCTGTCGCTGAGGCGGGTGTCGTTGGCGATGAAGCTCGAATTCAGCACACGTTCGACCACCGCGTGACGTCCGCCCTGAATGTGAATGCCCGGTGTTTCGACCAGCTCGGGGCGGCAATAATCCAGGGTTTCGGCGCGCTCCGCGAGGCAGGCCAGGGTATCGATCTGGGCCAGCGCGCGGGCGCATTGTTGCAACGGTTCGAGCTGGCCCAGCAGGGTACTGAGCACCTTTTCGTAAATGGATTTTTCCAGTGCGAGCGAACGTTCACGCGCGCTTAGCACCTTGTCTTCGTATTCTTTCAGCTCGG
>JAOUNI010000070.1 GCA_029881035.1 Gammaproteobacteria bacterium
CTCGATTGAAGAACTGTCCATGCTGGCAGGAATTGATGAATCTGATCAAACGAATGAAGCAGAGCAGACAATGCTGCCCGACAACACTACAACAGGTGATACTGAATAGCAGGACTGAAACCATATCTGCACGATCAACTATGTTTTTTCGGAGTAAAAATTATCTTTATATTTTTACTCCGACCCCAAACATTCCAATATTCTTTATCGCTGAACTATATGATCAGGGCAAGATCTATTTGAAGTAAGTGAATCAATAACCTGATGCCAAACACGCATCACTGATATTGAGGAGGTGTTGTTATGAATGACCGGAACAAATCTACCGAGCTAGAAACCGTGCCCTGTGAGGTCTGTCTTAAAGAGATCCCTCGAACAGAAGCACAAACATCAGAAGTCGATGACTATGTCCTACATTTTTGTGGCATAGATTGTTATGACAAATGGCAAAAGGAAAATGCAGACAAGGAATAAAGTATGAAATCCGTGCCATCTGAGTAGGCGGCAGCAATCAGGTCGCCGAGAATATCGTACTCATATTCAGTTCGACGATCTATGGCATCAATAGTGGCAGTTTCTTTATCGAAGATATTGTATTAAGAAAGGAGCAATACCAGGATAAGGCAAAAGGCAAGACCTGCCCTGTTGTTTCTTAAAGAAACAAACCTACGTTACCCATTTTTACTTTGAGCTCACATTTGGAGATGTAGATATAGATACTCTAGTAACTGCAGAATGGCTAAAACAGCATATTAATGACCCAAATTTAGTCATACTTGATTGTACGGTTGTTACCATGCCTGACGAAGATGATGCACGTGGCTTGCGTAATGTCAGTGGACGCCCTGATTATGAGCTTGGTCATCTTCCCAACGCTGGCTTTGCTGATCTTAAAGACGGGCTCTGCAAATCTAATGGTCCTGTTGAATTCGATTTATTAAGCCCGGAACAATTTTGTGCCGCCATGGGCGAATTGAGTGTGGGAGATGATTCCCATGTTGTGCTTTACGATGCTAATTACACTGGTTGGGCTGCACGGGTTTGGTGGATGCTGCGTTGGGTTGGTTTTGATAATGCAGCGATACTGGACGGTGGCCTTACGGCATGGACGTCTACAGGTAATGCGCTTTCTCTTGAACCTGTTAACCGACCCGCACAACAGTTAACGCCAAAACCACGCCCTGAGTTAATTGCGCAACACGATGAAGTGCTTGCCAGCATTGGTAATGAAGCGGTTATTCTTATTGATACATTACCCGAGGAATTTTATCGCGGTGAGATGAGCATCTATCCCCGGCTCGGCCATATCCCTGGTGCGTTTAATATTAATGGCCTGAGCCTACTTGATAAGAGAGGTCACTTACATAAGCAAGATGAACTGGCCTCGATGCATGCTTTTGATCACAATGCCCGCATAATCACTTATTGTGGTGGCGGCATCGTAGCCTCAACCGATGCATTTGTTTTAACCCGGTTAGGATTTAACAATGTGGCCGTTTATATGGCTTCGCTTGAGGAATGGACGGCTGATCCCAATAATCCGATGGAGACAGGTTGAGACTCCCCCAATAAGGCTTAAATTATCAGAGCCCTTATTTATAATCACCGACGCCTTTTATTTCACCGTTGCCGCCCACAATGACTGACCCGAAGCATCAAGATAGCTGAGATAAGCACGCAGATCGAATTCCAGCTGGTGATAATCGGGTTCCATGTGCTGGCATAGTTGATAGAAGGCCTTGCTGTGATCACGCACCCGGATGTGGGCAAGTTCGTGAACCACGATCATACGCAAAAATTCCAGTGGCATTTCCCTGAACACGGCCGCGATGCGAATTTCGCGACTGGCCTTGAGATTTGCGCCCTGTAGCCGTGAGGTGCGCGCATGAATACCCAGCGCGCTGTGAATAACATGCAGTTTGCTATCGTAAGCCACCCGGCTCAACTGCCCGGCATTGCGCATATATCTGGATTTACATTCGAGCACGTAGTTATACAGTGCCTTGTCGGTACGCACATCGTGCGCGTTTGGATACTTCTTCAGCAATATACTGGCCAACCGCCCCTGCTCGATTAGCTTCTGCACCTGCTCTGCCAGTGCCACAGGATAACCAGCAAGGTAATTCGATGGTGATTTAGGTTGCATGGCTGTGAATCAGGTATGGCGTTTTACAAACAGTCACTAACAAAAATACGGGCAAAATGAATCGCCCATTATTTTCAGTCTTCTTCTTTCTCTTCCTGCTCGTCTTGCTGAACTTCAGGCCTTTTTACATTCATCGAGCTTTTCTTCTCTTCTGCCATTTTTCTGGCGCGACGTTTTTCCAGTTCATTCAGATTGGTCTTTTTCAAAAATTCTTTTACTTCACTTTCGCCCCACTTTTGGGCCTCAGCTTCAGTAGCGAAATCACCCTGGGTTTTTGTTACCACGATGGTTCTTGATGTGACTCGTCTTATGATATCCACAGTCCAGATAGCACCATCCTGCTCAACCCGATATTCGTATTTCTTACTTTGTGCCATTTTCGGTATTTCCTGAGTGTTATTTCTTCGCTAATTTAGGACGACGCACATGGATATGATTTGAATTGAACCTGCCCACTACCAAAGTAGTTGCGGACCCGTAGGGCAAGATTCAAGAGCAACCTTTTAACAAAACACATTCCCACTATAGTCAGCAGGAATGTGTGCTGTTAATACCGAAAACTACTTACGTCTTGACGCCTGAATCTTCAAACGCAGCGCATTCAACTTAATAAAGCCTTCTGCATCTTTCTGGTTGTAGGCACCGGCATCGTCTTCAAAGGTGGCGATGCTTTCATCGAACAATGAATCGGTGGCAGATTTACGGCCAACGGCTGAAACGCCGCCCTTGTACAATTTAACGCGCACGACACCGTTCACAGTTTTCTGCGACTCATCGATCATGGCCTGCATCATGGTGCGCTCAGGGCTCCACCAGTAGCCGTTATAAATCATGCTGGCATAACGTGGCATCAGCTCATCTTTGAGATGCGCAACTTCGCGATCCAGCGTCAGTGATTCAATGGCACGATGCGCTTTCATCATGATGGTGCCACCGGGGGTTTCGTAACAGCCGCGTGACTTCATGCCGACATAACGGTTTTCGACGATGTCGAGACGACCGACACCATTGGCACCGCCGACACGATTCAGCTCGGTGAGCACTTCAGCGGGAGTCATGGTCTTACCATCAATAGCAACAATGTCACCCTGCTGGTAAGTCAGTTCCAGATAGGTGGCTTTGTCTGGAGCCTGCTCGGGTGACACCGACCAGCGCCACATGTCATCTTCAGCTTCGGCCCATGGATCTTCCAGAATGCCGCCTTCGTAGGAAATGTGCAGCAGGTTGGCGTCCATGGAATACGGTGATTTTTTGCCCTTGTTGAAATCAACCGGGATGTTGTGCGTTTTGGCGTAGTCCATCAGCTTCTCACGCGAATTCAAATCCCATTCACGCCAGGGCGCAATCACGTGCACATTGGGTTTCAGCGCATACGCACCCAGTTCAAAACGCACCTGATCATTACCTTTGCCGGTGGCACCGTGCGAAATGGCATCGGCGCCGGTTTCGTTGGCGATTTCCACCAGACGCTTGGCGATCAGCGGACGTGCAATCGAGGTGCCGAGCAGATACTCGCCTTCATAAATGGTGTTGGCGCGGAACATGGGAAAGACATAATCGCGCACAAACTCTTCGCGCAGATCTTCGATGTAGATTTCCTTGATACCCATCGCCTGTGCCTTGGCACGTGCCGGCTCAACTTCTTCGCCCTGACCGATATCAGCGGTAAAAGTGACCACCTCACAACCGTATTCGTCTTCCAGCCATTTGAGAATGATGGAGGTATCCAGGCCGCCCGAATAGGCAAGCACTGCTTTTTTGATATTGGTTTTTCTGGCAGACATCAGTTCGCTCCGCGTTGCAGGTCTATTAATGGGTGGCGATTATACCGGAGAGCAGGCATCAATAAAAAGAATACCTTGGATAATCTCCATTTAAGAGGAGGAACGGGGTGGCCATAAGCAGCCTGTTTTTATAACCGCAAATTCGACTATATAACGATTAACTTCTATAATTCGCCTTCCGGCTTGTATTGCCAGATTCGACTGCTGTACCGGATCTGACTGCACTAACAAACGCCGCAACGAATAATTTCGCAGAAAACAAACCAAAATTCATCGAAATGATGGTAATTTCTTCGAACATGCGAGACTTAGTATGACTGATTTACACGATATCGACCCGCTGGAAACCCGCGAATGGCTGGATGCACTCTCTGCCGTTATCGAGAATGAAGGCCCGGAGCGCGCCCATTTTCTGCTTGAGCAATTAATTGATAACGCACGACGCTCGGGCAGCAACTTACCGTTCACCAATAACACCGCTTATTTGAACACTATTCCTCCTCACCTCGAAGAGCGCACACCGGGTGATGCGGCCATTGAGCGTCGTATTCGCTCACTGATTCGCTGGAATGCGCTGGTGATGGTGGTTCGTGCTAATAAGGAATCTTCAGAACTGGGTGGCCACATCGCCAGCTTCTCTTCAGCGGCGACACTATACGATGTTGGTTTCAACCATTTCTTCCACGGCAATGACCATGAGCAGGGCGGCGACCTTGTTTTTATGCAGGGTCACTCAGCACCGGGCATTTATTCACGCGCTTATTTAGAAGGCCGCCTGAGCGAAGATCAACTGGATAATTTCCGTCAGGAAGTCGACGGCAATGGCCTGTCTTCCTACCCTCACCCCTGGTTGATGCCGGACTTCTGGCAGTTCCCAACGGTATCGATGGGTCTGGGCCCGATCATGGCGATCTATCAGGCGCGTTTCATGAAATACATGAATGACCGCGGCATATCTGATACCAGCAAACGCAAGGTCTGGGCATTCTGTGGTGATGGCGAGATGGACGAGCCAGAATCAAAAGGTTCAATTGCACTGGCGGGGCGTGAAAAACTCGACAACCTGGTTTTTGTTATCAACTGTAATCTGCAACGTCTTGATGGCCCGGTTCACGGCAACGGTAAAATCATTCAGGAACTGGAATCAGCTTTCCGTGGTGCTGGCTGGAACGTCATCAAAGTGGTCTGGGGCAGCGCCTGGGATCAGTTGCTCGCTAAAGATAAAGATGGCCTGCTGCGCAAACGCATGGAAGAAGTGGTCGATGGTGATTACCAGAACTACAAAGCCAAAGACGGCGCTTATGTGCGCAAACACTTCTTCGGTGCCTACCCTGAATTAAAAGACATGGTTGCGACCATGTCAGACGATGCCATCTGGCATTTGAACCGTGGTGGTCACGATCCGCATAAAGTCTTTGCCGCTTATTCATCGGCGGTAAAACACAAAGGCCAGCCCACGGTCATCCTGACCAAGACCGTTAAAGGTTATGGTATGGGCGAAGCTGGCGAAGGCCAGAACGTGTCGCATTCCCAGAAAAAAATGGACATCGAAAACCTGCTCAAATTCCGTGATCGTTTCAACATCCCGGTATCTAAAGAACAGGCTGAAAAGGCCGAATACTACCGCCCTGCTGATGACAGCGAAGAGATGCAATATTTGCAGGCTCGCCGTAAGGAACTGGGTGGCTATCTGCCTTCGCGCACGCAAAAAGCTGAAGCCCAGAAAGTCCCTGAGCTGTCTATTTTCGAGAGCATGCTGGAAGGCTCGGGTGATCGCGAAATGTCGACCACCATGGCGTTTGTACGCATGCTGACCCTGCTGGTTCGCGACAAGACGATCGGTAAAAACATTGTGCCCATCGTGCCTGACGAAGCGCGCACTTTCGGCATGGAAGGCATGTTCCGCCAGCTCGGTATTTACTCATCTGTGGGTCAATTATACGAACCACAGGATAAAGGCCAGGTAATGTTCTACAAGGAAGACAAATCCGGCCAGGTACTGGAAGAAGGCATCAACGAAGCCGGCGCGATGTCCTCATGGATTGCTGCCGCCACGGCCTACAGCTCGCACGGCATCAATATGATTCCGTTCTACATTTACTACTCCATGTTCGGCTTCCAGCGTATCGGCGACCTGGCCTGGGCCGCTGGCGATATGCAGGCACGCGGCTTCCTGATCGGCGGCACCGCGGGTCGTACCACGCTGGCGGGTGAAGGTTTGCAGCATCAGGATGGCCATGGCCTGCTGATGGCATCAACCATTCCTAACTGTATTGCTTACGACCCCTGCTTCTCCTATGAAATGGCTGTGGTCATTCAGGACGGCATGCGCCGCATGGTGCAGGAACAGGAAAACATTTACTACTACGTGACTGCGATGAACGAAAACTACGTGATGCCTGCCATGCCGAAAGGTTCGGAAGACGGCATCATCAAAGGCATGTATCGCTTCAGCGCACACAAAGCGAAGAAAGGTCAGCACAAAGTTCAGCTGTTCGGTAGCGGCACGATTCTGCGCGAAGTCATCGAAGCGGCTGAGCTGCTCGGAAAAGACTGGGGCGTGAGCGCCGACGTCTGGAGCATCACCAGCTACAACGAACTGTCTCGTGAAGCCCGCGACTGTGAGCGCTGGAACATGCTCAACCCCGGCAAGAAGGCTCGCGTCAGTTATGTTGAACAGACACTGAAGGGCTGTCAGGGCCCGGTCATTTCCGCGTCTGATTACGTGCGCAACGTCGCCGACCAGATTCGCGGCTTTGTACCGATGACCTACACCGTACTCGGCACCGATGGTTACGGCCGTTCGGATACCCGTAAAAAACTGCGCCGTCACTTTGAAGTGAACAGCCATTACGTGGTGCTGGCAACACTGAAAACACTGGCCGATGAAGGCACGATCCCGGTTGCCAAGGTTGATGAAGCCATCAAGCAATACGGTATCGACGTTAACAAACCTAACCCGCTGAACGCTTAGGAAGGAACAGGACATGGCAGAAATTAAAAACATTCTTGTTCCCGACATTGGCGACTTCTCGGGCGTTGAGGTCATCGAGATTATCGCCTCTCCGGGTGACACCGTTAACGTTGAAGACCCTCTGGTTTCACTGGAATCGGACAAGGCGGCGATGGAAATTCCATCCGAGTTCGCCGGCGTTATTAAAGAAATTAAAATTAAACTGGGCGATAAAGTTTCTGAAGGCGACCTGCTGATGACCATCGAGGTTTCCGGTGAAGCCGCTGTGGCTGCTCCCGCAGAAACCCCGAAAGCCGAACCCGCAAAAGCAGCACCGGCGCCAGCAGCACCTGTCGCTAAAGCAGCGCCAGCACCTGCGCCAACACCGGCACCAGCACAAAGAGCTGTGGCGGCACCGATTGATGAAGCCAGCTTCAGACGCGCTCACGCCAGCCCGTCAGTACGCAAGTTTGCCCGCGAACTGGGCGCCAACCTGGGCCAGATGACCGGCTCGGGCGAGAAAGGCCGTATTCTGAAAGAAGACGTCATGGCCTTTGTTAAGCAGGTACTGACCTCCGGCGCGATTGGCGCACCTCAGGGCGGCCTGTCTGTAGAGCCGATGCCGGACATCGATTTCAGCCAGTTCGGCAAGATAGAAACCCAGCCGCTGACCAAGATCAACAAGCTCACCGGTAAGTTCCTGCATCGCAACTGGGTGAACATTCCGCATGTCACGCAGTTTGATGACATCGACATCACCGATCTGGAAGCTTTCCGTAAGGAACTCAACGACGAGCACAAGGACGAAGGCATCAAAGTCACCATGGTCGCTTTCCTGGTGAAAGCAGTGGCGTCGGCGCTGAAAGAATACCCGCGTTTCAACTCATCGCTGGATGCTTCGGGCGAGAACCTGATTCTGAAAAAATACATCAACGTCGGCGTCGCCATGGATACCCCTGCGGGTTTAGTGGTGCCGGTGATTCGCGATGTCGAATGCAAATCACTACTACAGATTGCCAAAGAAGTGGTTGAAACCAGCGCCAAGGCCAGAGACAAAAAACTCAAACCTGCCGACATGGCCGGTGGCTGCATTAGCATTTCCAGTCTGGGTGGCATTGGCGGCACCGCGTTCACCCCGATTGTAAATGCGCCTGAAGTCGCAATTCTTGGTGTTTCCCGTGCAGCCATGAAACCGGTTTACAAAAATGGTGAATTTGTGCCACGCCTGATAATGCCGATTTCACTGTCATACGATCACCGCG
>JAOUNI010000071.1 GCA_029881035.1 Gammaproteobacteria bacterium
TACAGCCTTCAGGAAGGTATTGATCGGGTGATTGATGGCATTGACGCCAAGCTGCGCCTTGTTCCGGGCCACCGCAAGAAGCTGCAGCAGGAAGTGGCTATTTCACTGGAGTATATCAATCGACTGGTCGATCAGATCCCGGGGCCGATTGATGTCAGTCGTAAAACCTTCATTAGTGACCCGGAGGTCCGGGCTTACTTTTCTACGCCTGATTCACTGCAGAACATTTTTAGCTGCGGCAATGAGTTACAAACATTTTTTGATCAGCCCGAAAATGCGGCACTCGATGTATGCTGTGCGCTGTTATGCGCCAATAAGGAAGAGAAAAAAATTATTGGCCTGGCGCTCGAAGGTGACATGATCCAGCGTGATGTGGTGCAAACGGCCATCAGCTTTTTTGATTACAAAATATTGTCACCCGCCATTGATGACGACGCGGTACGTAGTGGCATCAAGAAATGTATTTTTGACGGCCTGGTGACTTACGCGCTGCAGAAAATTGCCAACATTAAAATTGAACGCCGTGATCTGGTGCACAGGCGGCGCATTCTTCACGCACAACTCAGGGCAAGGCAGACGGGCGGCAGTGGCCTGAGCGCATTACTGGCAGAGGCTCATTTCCAGTCTGAACAATGCGCCAGCCTCGCTGAGGAGCTTCAGGAAGCAGAAACCCGGCTTAAGAATATAATGGGTGACCGGGATGTGCTTTCGTTCTATCTGGAGGAAATCAGGAAAGTGCTGGCACAGCCGGAAAACTTTATACAGGTTAATGTAGCGTGCTTCCGTCTTAACGATATGGGCATCATGCTCGATGGCGATGCCGCACAATCTGTGAATACGGTCTGTTTTTCGGAACTAGAAATCACCAACGTGATGAAACGCGTGGTCGCGATCATTCGTTACAGGCGCAGCGAGATACACTGTCAGAATTAGTCACTTGATGGGGGTGAATAAAAAAGGCCAGCAAAAATGCTGGCCTTTTTTATGTTTGGCTCCTCGACCTGGGCTCGAACCAGGGACAAACGGATTAACAGTCCGTTGCTCTACCAACTGAGCTATCGAGGAATAGTACTCTTTATCAGGCTTACGCCTTGATTGGAGGGCGGTATGCTACCGATTTGACCTCTATCGGTCAATACTTATTACGCGATTGCTTCGGCAATTCTTGTCAGTGCCTTCTCCAGCGTTTCCAAATTGGTGGCATAGGACAGGCGCAGATAGCCATCTGAGCCGAAAGCTGAGCCGGGAACCACCGCGACTTCGGCTTTTTCCAGCAGGTATTCAGCCAGCTGCACGTCATTGTCGATGCCATCCATGCGATCAATCACCGCGTGAAATGAAGGAAAGCTGTAGAAAGTGCCATCACTGCCCAGACATTCCACGCCATCCATCGCATTCAATCGGTGCAGAACGTAATCATGGCGCTCTTTAAAAGTGTCACACATTAATTTGAGGAAACTTTGATCGCCAATCAGTGCCGCTTCTGCTGCCGCCTGTGCAATCGAGCAGGGATTGGAGGTGCTTTGTGATTGTACTTTCTTCATCGCCTTGATGAGTGCGGCCGGGCCTGCGCCGTAGCCAATGCGCCAGCCCGTCATGGAATAAGCTTTGGAGACGCCGTTGAGTATGACGGTGCGATCAATTAATTCCGGGCAGACATTTAGAATGTTGTTGAAGCCTTCTTTGGTCCAGACGATATGTTCATAGATATCATCGGTCAGAACAACGATATCAGGATGCTTGAGCAGTACCTCGGCCAGCGCTTTGAGCTCGTCACGGGTATACGCCTTGCCTGAAGGATTCGATGGGCTGTTGAGCACGAACAGGCGGGTGCGGGGGGTGATGGCCGTTTCCAGTTGTTCAGGTGTAATCTTGAACGATTGCTCCATGCTGGTGTCTATGATCACGGGTTCAGCATCGGCCAGTTTGACTATGTCCGGGTAGGAGACCCAGTAAGGTGCTGGAATAATGGCTTCGTCGCCGGCATTCAGCAGCGCCTGAACCATGTTGAAAAATACCTGCTTGCCACCCACTGAAACGATCACCTGTTCAGCCGTGTAATCGAGGCCGTTATCGCGTTTGAATTTGTTTATAATGGCCTGTTTGAGCCCGGCTGTGCCATCAACTGCTGTGTACTTGGTAAAACCATTCTGAATCGCTTTGATGGCCGCCTCTTTGATGTGGTCAGGCGTATCGAAGTCCGGCTCCCCCGCGGCCAGGCCGATAACATCTCTGCCTTGTGCGCGTAGTTGGCTGGCCAGCGCGGTCACAGCGAGGGTAGGTGAAGGTTTGACTCGCTGGACGCGATCGGAGGTTTGAATGTTCAACTGTTTGGTTCCGTATGCTGGATTGTTTAAAAACTTAAAAAGAGCTCTATTGTAGACGTATGTCACGACAATTTGAAATAGTAACTGACTACAAACCCGCAGGCGATCAACCCGCGGCCATTAAGGCTTTGATGGAAGGTATCGATGCTGGTTTAGCGCGTCAAACTTTACTGGGTGTGACGGGTTCAGGCAAGACATTTACGATAGCCAACATCGTTCAGCAAACGCAGCGCCCGACCATTGTGCTGGTGCCCAACAAGACGCTGGCGGCCCAGTTTTACGGCGAGATGAAGGAGTTTTTCCCGAACAACGCGGTCGAGTATTTCGTTTCCTATTACGACTACTACCAGCCCGAGGCCTACGTGCCTGCCAGCGACACGTTCATTGAAAAAGATGCCTCGGTCAATGAGCACATCGAACAGATGCGCCTGTCGGCCACCAAGGCACTGATGGAGCGCAAAGACACGATCATTGTCGCCACCGTCTCGGCGATTTACGGTCTGGGTGACCCCGATTCCTATTTCGCCATGGTGCTGCATCTGGTGCGCGGTGATATTGTCGACCAGCGCCAGATCCTGCGCCGCCTCGCCGAACTGCAATACACCCGTAACGACATGGAGCTCCGGCGTGGCTGTTACCGGGTACGCGGTGACGTGATTGACATCCATCCGGCCGATTCGGAAAAGGAAGCGGTGCGCATCGAACTGTTTGATGAAGAAATCGAAGGCCTGAGTTATTTTGACCCGCTCACCGGCGAGATTTTGCGCAAGGTGGCGCGATTAACCATTTATCCGAAAACCCATTACGCGACGCCGCGCGACGTCGTCGTCAACGCCATCGTACAGATTCGTGAGGAGCTGAAGGAGCGCCTGGCCGAGCTCAAGGACATGGACAAGCTGGTCGAGGCGCAACGGCTGGAGCAGCGTACCCGCTTTGATCTGGAAATGATGCAGGAGCTGGGCTATTGCAACGGTGTGGAAAATTATTCACGTTATCTGTCGAACCGGAATGCAGGCGACCCGCCGCCGTGCCTGTTCGATTATTTGCCCGATAATGCTTTGTTAGTTGTCGATGAAAGTCATGTGCTGATTCCGCAACTGGGCGCGATGTACAAGGGCGACCGCTCGCGCAAGGAAAACCTGGTCAACTTTGGGTTCAGGTTGCCGTCAGCGCTGGATAACCGGCCTCTGCGTTTTGATGAATTTGAAAAAATGACACCGCAAACCATCTTCGTTTCGGCCACACCGGGGCCTTATGAAGATGAAAAGGGCGATGCGATCATTGAACAGGTCGTTCGGCCCACAGGATTGCTCGATCCCGAAATCGAAGTGCGCCCGGTGGCGACACAGGTCGATGATGTCATGTCCGAAATTAATCAGCGCGTTGAATTAAACGAACGCGTTCTGGTGCTAACGCTAACCAAACGCATGGCCGAAGATTTAACCGATTACCTGACCGAGCACGGTATACGTGTGCGTTATCTGCATTCGGATATCGACACCGTTGAACGCGTCGAAATTATTCGTGACCTGCGTCTGGGCGTGTTTGATGTGCTGGTCGGCATTAACCTGCTGCGTGAAGGACTGGACCTGCCCGAAGTTTCACTGGTCGCTATTCTGGATGCCGACAAAGAAGGTTTTTTACGTTCCGATCGCTCGCTCATTCAGAGCATCGGCCGTGCTGCGCGTAACATTCGCGGCAAGGCAATTTTGTACGCCGACAAAATGACTGGCTCGATGCAGCGATCAATTGAGATAACCAATCAGCGCAGGGCAAAACAGCAGGCGCACAATGAAAAGATGGGTATCACACCGCAGGGCATTATTAAAAAAGTCACCGATGTGCTGGAATCAGGTTATGACAATAAGCATTTAACAAAGCAGGGCAGGGATAGTTTAAAAGTAGCGGAAGAGCGTGCTCACTATGCAACCTTGTCGCCTAAAAAATTATCAGACGAAATTGAAAAGCTTGAGAAAGATATGTACGAACATGCCCGGAATCTTGAGTTTGAAGAAGCTGCCGCGATTCGTGACAGGTTGGAAGAGGTGAAGCGGTTGGCGCTGGGGCCTGTATAGTTTATGAAAAAAATTAAGAGCATTCACCGCAGAGGACGCAGAGAGTAATAAATAATAATATCCGATGTAGGTTGGATTAGCGTAATTGTACCTACGAACTAAAGCAGACAGGTAAAACTTTTAACATAACTTTAGACTTCGGTTAATCAGGGCTGTTCGTTAATTCGTTTAGATACAAAAAAGCCCCGCTATCCTGCGGGGCTCTGTTGCTTGCATGAAATGATTGTATTAACGTCACCAGATATTGGCTTTATTATGTGCGGGCGCTTTATCTTTCACATTAAGAGAGAGGTTTTCGATTGAGGTATTGCCACTGGAGTCTTTGGCGACAATAGTGAAATTAATATTATCACTTTGGGTGCTTACTGTTACCCCTGATGAACTATATTTATTTCTTGTAGCTGTAAAACGATCATTGGGTTCTACACTGAATCCGCCTGTACCAGAGATGGTTGGATTCGGGTCGCAAGTGTCGGTTGCTTCCATCTGGATTTCAACGGGGCTGCCTGACTCTACTTCCGTTACTTGTTGCCCAGTTTTGATGTTGACTAGTTTGGCCGATATTACAGGTTTGATCCTGTCACTGACCTGGATGTTTTCGAAATCAGTTGCTGTCCTGCCGCCTTCAGTTGATACACTTGCGCTAACCGTATGTGAGCCGAATGGCACCGTGAACTCTGCTGTTATGCCACTGGCAACCATGTTCCCATCCACTGACCATTCTACATTTGTAACCGGGTCATTGTTGTCACCTGTGATTGTTACCGTATAATTTACCGTACCGCCGCTGTATCCTGTACATTCTGGTGAGCTGCCTTCCGTGCTGTTAATATTTACATTTAGAAATTCCACGCCACTGCCAACAGTCAGTCTTGTGATGTCCAAGTTCAAATTGAACCCGAGGAAGGGGCCTTCTCTAGTGGGCGAGCCCCCTATGCCATCATTGGTGAGAGGTAAAGTTCCATTGGAACTGGTGTTCCATGTGGTCGTTGCTATAGGGGCTGGTCCAATTGGGAACAGCCCTTTCCTTATATTTTCACTCGCAGGTATTGCGCCGTTGGTAATTACGTCACCAGTGCTGACGCCTGACGCAATTGCATTAAATAACCCGGAAGCATCCCAGACGATTTCTAAAGGACTAATGTTGCCATGCCATTCATATTGCATTTTGCCTAATATTAATTGATGGCCGGTATTAGGATCTATACCTGCATTTGAAAGGGTTATATTGTTGATAAATGCAGGACCACCTGAGAAAAATTCAAAAGGAAGTATTGTGCCTGTTCCAGACAGGGTGTCTGTATTTATTGTCAGGCTTCCAGAAATTTGAGTTCTACGACCGTAACCCCACGTGATATCTCCGTAATATGGATAGGAAACATTCATAAGTTCAATGCCTGACGGGTCAAGCATTGTAAACAGGCCATCGTTATATCTCGGATCGTTAGAATCTCCCGAGCCGAAAGTAAAGGTATATTCTCCTGCATATGCTGCGCTGTATAAAAGAGAGCTACCCAGGGCTAAACAAATAGCACCAGCGAGTGGTTTAATTGATCGTTTATCAGATTTGTGCATTTCAAAACTCCTGTAATTAACGGTTATTGTTCAGTACTTCCCATTGAATTATTAAATTGCGATATTTTTATTTAGAATATTTTGTAAATTAAATTCTATTGAGTAACAAGCAAGATTCGTACCTTAGTTAAAAATTAAATTATAATCAATGAGATAATATGGTATTAGTATTTAATTATGTGCTAATGTGTAAAGAAATCTATGTAAAACTCGAGTGCAGGATAAAAATAAGGAATTTGTTACAGTTCACGAATACGCGCTTTTGGGTTGTTATTGGCAATTTAGCCGAAACAATGGCAAATCAGCTTAATGGAAAGCCATTGGCTAAGATTTAGTTTGTTGCAGATTAAAAATACCACGCCAGATCAGCCTGGATAAAATTATCCTGGCGATACTCGTATAAAGGTCTACCGGCAACGGTGTGGCTGAAGGCTCGAGCTTCGAGTGTGAGCTTGAGGTCGTCGCCGATGCGGCGGCTGGCTTCGATGAAGCTGGCTGTGATCGGGTCGTCGAGGTCGGTGATGATGCCTATTAAAATTTCTGTGCTCTGGGTGTCGTTGAGGGCGAAGCGCAGTGCGGTGGTGATGTCGTTCTGGAAAGGGGTGGTCGCGAGTTGGTCGCGGTCATCGTATAAATATTCAACGACGATGCCGACATCGGTGGCACTGTCGAACAGGCCGTAGAGGGTGTATTCGAAGCCGCCGGTTAATGCGGTGTATTTTTGCGCGATGCTTTTTCTGGAGATCAGTTCCATCTTCCAGGTCCAGTCTTCAACGATGGCCAGTAGATCAAGGCCGGCCTGTTCGATCAATACGTAGTGGGGTGTCAGTGTTGCGCCGGTTAAGCGCATTTCCGGATCACGGCCGGTACCGGAAAAGTAGGAGAGTCCGAGTTCTATTTCATCAAAATGATTTAGCCAGCGTATGGCGTAGTCGATGTGATTCTCCTTGTCGGAAGACTCATACGTGGCGGCATCGGCATTGATAATCAGGCTGGGTCTTGGGCGGCCTTCTATGCCCGCAAAGGTGCGTTCACGAAAACCCGGCAGGATAAAGGCGTTCAGTATGCCCCAGTCCTGTACGGTGCTGAAACGAATCATTGGCTGGCCGAGTTTGTCTTCACCGTCGACATTTTCAACCTGATCGGTCTGGTTGATGATGTCGACCAGATGCTGTGATTCGGTGACGCCCCAGAATACCTTGCTGATGCCAACGGTGAGCTCCCAATTTTCAAAAACTTTTAACCAGGCGAGTTCACGAATGTCTGCGTGGGTGCGTTCATCATCGTACTGGTCTTTACGATAGAAAGCTGAAAAGGTGAGTCTCTGCTGGTTGTCATCCCAGTCGTGATACATTTCGGGTTCGAGCGCAAAACTGTTGTAGTGATTATGCTGGTTACTATCCAGCGGGTCACTGAAAAATCCGCGTGACTGCAGGCTGATGTTGCCGGAAAGTTCAACGGCGTGAACTGTTGAACTTAACAGGGTCAGTGCTAAAAACAAAAAACAAAAAATCTGTTTCATTATCGGCACAAAATTATTTGGCGCGCATCAGGCTGTTATGATTAAAGTCTTTTTCGTCCAGACCATTTTTAAATTTGTAGTTGCTCCATTTCAACACGGTGCTTTTTTCATTCTGATGGTTTTCCATCATTAGCTCATCGGCGCGCCAGTATTGATCCAGGTATTTCTGGTAACCACTGTAGGTGAGAGTTTTCAGCAGGGTGTTCTTGCGATCATAAAAGACAATTTTTTCAGGGCGGTATTCGGCCTTGTTGATCCAGCCAAGCTGACGGGTATAGCCGGAGTGTTCGTAAGCGGGGTAGCGCTCGATGACAAAACAGTCGACACCGTTCAAGGTTTCGTCGCGCAGGTATTTGTAAGTGTATTTGGCCACTTCCTGCGAAGCGATATCTTCATAGGCAAATTCACTGCCCATGAAAGGGCCTGATTTATTTTTAGAGTTGATGCGTTTAACACGTTTCAGCGAAGGCAGATAAAGCCATTGTTCATCCGGCTCCAGCGCGTGCGAGAAGGTGAGAAAGGCGGTGCCTTTGACATCGGCGGGCTGATCGAAAATCGACATGGATTTGTCGCCGTCATTGGCTACCTCCAGTGTTTTGATACGAATTTCGCGTACG
>JAOUNI010000072.1 GCA_029881035.1 Gammaproteobacteria bacterium
TAAAAGACAATTTTTTCAGGGCGGTATTCGGCCTTGTTGATCCAGCCAAGCTGACGGGTATAGCCGGAGTGTTCGTAAGCGGGGTAGCGCTCGATGACAAAACAGTCGACACCATTCAAGGTTTCGTCGCGCAGGTATTTGTAAGTGTATTTGGCCACTTCCTGCGAAGCGATATCTTCATAGGCAAATTCACTGCCCATGAAAGGGCCGGATTTATTTTTAGAGTTGATACGTTTAACACGTTTCAGCGAAGGCAGATAAAGCCATTGTTCATCCGGTTCAAGTGCGTGTGAGAAAGTGAGAAAGGCGGTGCCTTTGACATCGGCAGGCTGATCGAAAATCGACATGGATTTGTCGCCGTCATTGGCTACCTCCAGTGTTTTGATACGAATTTCACGTACGCTGGTATCGCCCTGTTTGTTGCGCAGTTCCATGGTCATGTCGGCGGTGATGTCACCAAAACCGTTATCTCGTTTATCGGCTTCGACGGCAATGGCCAATCCTTTTTCTTCGGCGGTTTCGGCGAAGGCAGTGGAGCACAACAGGCTCAGTGCAATCATGAGCGGGGTGATGAGCGTTTTATTAATCATTTTTTTCTCCATCTTTACTGGCCTTTTTTGGGGCCGTCAATTTTCATTAATAGTGGTGGTAGCAGCATAAAGTCCAGTGCCAGTGCTAATGCGATAACGGTACTGGTGACCAGCCCCATTTCAGAGTTAAGTACAAAATGTGATTGCGCCAGTATCATAAAGCCGGCGATCAGTACGATAGACGTCACCAGCAAAGCAATGCCGACACTGTTGAATGCATAGCGCACGGCTTCTTCTGCAGTCAGATTTTTTTCACGACGGGCGCGAATGTACTTGCTGAGGAAATGCACGGTGTCATCAACCACAATGCCCAGTGTCATGCCAGTGACTACGGAGAGCGCAAGACCGACCTGACCGGAATAAAGCGCCCACAGGCCGAAGGCAGCGGCGGCCGGTAATATATTCGGTATCAGGCTGATCAAACCATACTTGAGCGACTTCATAAAGAAGATCAGCGTCATCGAAATCAGGACGAGCGCGACGGTGGTGCCAATTAACATGCTATGAATGTTACGTTTGCCGATGTGGGCAAACATCAATGTCGGGCCAGACGCGCCGGCTTCAATGTCAGGCAGGTTTTGTTTTAGCCATTGTTCGGTGGTTTCTTCAAACGCGAGTAGTTCGTTGGATGACAATGTGTCCAGCGTGACCGAAATTTTTGTTGAGCTCTTGCTGACATCGATCTGGTTGTTCAGGTCGAGGCCGTAGGGCAATGACATTTCGTACAGTAATAAATACTGCGCGGCCATATCGCGTTGCTCGGGTAGTTTGTACCAGGTCGGGTCATCGCCGTGCATGTTTTTGTTCAGGCGTTTGAAGGTATCGGTGATGGTGTTTACGTGAATAACGCCGGGCAGTGAACGCAGGTACTGGGAGAACAGGTCGGTTTTATTCAGAAAGTCAGGATTGCTGATGCCACCTGTTTCCGAAGAGGTTAAAGAGAAGTCTACGTAATATACGCCGGTTAGATGTTCGGATGCATAATCCGAGTCACGCCTGAACTCGATGGTTTCGTCGAAGTAGTTAACAAAAATATCGTTGAGTTCATTTTTTGGTACTAGCGACACCAGGGCAATCGCAACGATTGAAGTCGTAACCAGCAGACGAGTCTGGTGTTTGATAACAAATTCGCCGAACTTGCCTAGCGCTTTTTTTCCAAGTACTTCTTTGCGTGAATGGGCGGGCAGAATCGCCACCATCGCAGGCAGGAAGGTAACCGAAAGAATAAAAGCCGCAGCGACACCCAGAGCCGCGATATTGCCGAGATCATGGAACGGTGGCGCATCGCTGAAGTTCAGGCTGAGAAAGCCAAGCACGGTGGTCAGTGAAGTTACGAACACCGGCTGAAAGTTGATGCGCATACTCTCAACCATGCCTGAAATTTTGTCGTGACCTACTGCCATTTCGTGCCGTTGGGTGACTAGCATATGGACACCATTGGCAATGGCCATGGTTAGAATCATGATCGGTGCAGATAACACCGGTGGTGATAGCAGGGTGCCAAGCCAGCCACTGATGCCCATGGCGACGATGATCGACATGATGATCATAATGAAACAGATGACAGTGCCACTGAAACCGCGCAATAGCAGCAGCAGGGTGACGATGACAAATATCAGTGCCGTCGGGTAGAGCGTTTTTGCATCGGCCTGACTGCCTTCGGGGAAGGCGTTGTTCATCACCGCCAGACCGACCAGTCGAATTTCCAGATCGGGAAATTTTTCCAGCATGTCGGCTTTTATCGTGCGCGCATAGGCAACTGCTTCAGGTACTTCGCCCAGGCTTTTTCCGGGTAGCTGCACGGTGACGTTGACGCCAGTGTAACGACTGTCCGGTGAGATCAGGCGATGCACCATCATGGGTTCGTTGATGGCGATAGTCTGAATGCGTGTCAGATCTTCTGCTGTTAATGCTTCGGGATCAGCCACCAGATCACCAACAATCAGGTCATCTTCTTCTGCATAGGTATGCTGGTAGTTGGTGATGGAATCAACGCGAGTGGAAAACGGAATCTGCCAGGCCGCTTCGGTAATCGTTTGAATCGCCTTGAGGGTTTTAACGCTGAACACCTGACCATCTTTGGGCGTAATGACAAACATGATATTGTCATTTTTGTTGAAGGTGTTCTGCATGCGCTCGAATTCGAGCAGCTGTGGATTGTCTTCACCAAAAAACATGCGGTAGTCATTGCTCATGCTCAACTTCGGCATACCCGTACCCGCAGCCACGACAGCGCCAATGACGGTCAGCACGACCAGATAACGCCAGCGAATAATCCAGTGCGCAAAATTTTCAATCATGATTATTTATTCCTGTTATTCAGTATTTCAATTTCATTTGCATATAAATCGGATGTAATTTTATTGAACAATGCTTCGTTATCAGTATCCGAACTCAGAGGAAGCCAGTGATAGCCGTCCAGAAATTTTTGTGTGTTTAACCAGAGCAGTTGAATACTGGGGCTGAAACCAAGATCTTCCAATGGAATATCAGAGCGTTCGAGCATCAAGGCGCCGAAATACATAGACCAGACACCAAAAACAATGCTGCTTGCCATTGGGTTAATTTCTTCTGCTAAATCGCCACACGCTATAGCTTCATTAACCACTCCAATTGCAATCTGGGTTATGCGTTGCTCAAGTGATTCCATTTCATTGAGTTTTTCGTCACTTATTTTTTCACGTACTGCATTGACCTTAATGATTTGAATATTCTGTGCGGTCATTGGGTGCACTTGATGGTATAGCGTATAGCCAATGCCGATGGCAGAGAATCGTTCACGTGATGAGCCTTTATACTCAGCAGATCGTGTGAACATATCAATTAACGTGCTGACACTGCGGCAGCAAAGCGAACAAACCAGGTCTTCTTTGCTTGAAAAGTGGTTGTAGATCGTGCCTTTTGAGTATTCGGTGGCCTCGGCAATTCGATCCATGGTGAGATGAGAATAACCGCGTTCATGCAGAATACGCTGTGCTGTGTCCAGAATCAGCGTTTCGCGTTTAGCCAGTTCCCGTTGTTTACGGGATGATGTTTTTACAGAAGCACTGGAAGTGCTAGCTGTGGCGATCTGTGTTTGCATGCGCGCAATAATATGACGATGCGTCAAAAAATGTCAACGCGTTTATTAATTGGTCGCCTGCCTGAGTGTTTTAGTGCTATTTAGATTGCGCCAGATTGCTGTAAAAGCGCGGTGATACTTTTTGCAAAAATCTCATAACCCTCAGCGTTGGGGTGGATCTGGTCAGATTTTAAGCGGTTGTTGCCGAGGATATCGCTAAGGACGTTGTTCTCAAGAGGAAGCTGATTGCTGTGGGCCAGCTCTTCATAGAAAGGCGCTGACGATAGAAAAATACCGAATTGAGGTACGCCAATCAGCACCACCTGCGTGTTGCTGGCTTTGGCCAGATCAATCATTTGTTGTAGATTTTCTTTTGTCTGTTTCAGATTGTAATGACGTAAAATGTCGTTGCCGCCATGGCACAGAATCAGAAGTTCGGGGCGATGGGTTTTGAGCAAATTGCCCAGCCTGGCCAGACCGGTAGCACTGACTTCACCGGGAATACCGGCGTTAATCACTGTTCTGGCGAGCATTTCCTGTAAACGCGCCGGATAGGCCTGCGGTCTATCCGTGCCGGTGCCGTGCGTCAGGCTATCACCAAAAGCGAGGATCACCGCATCGCTGGTCAGGGGCTTGAGTTGCGGTGATGAATCGCAGGCCGTCAAAGCAACAAGAAGCAGGACAGGCAAAAACGCCGATGTGTAATTTTTTATAGTGTGAATCATATTGATGAGTGTAATGACGAATACCCCTGATGATCAAATAAAAGATCAGAGCATAGAGCAATATCGCGACCTTAAGTTCGATCAATTCCATCGCGCTTATCAGCCACTGGCGATTTCTGCGAGCTTAAAATCCTTTCCGGAAGATTTTATTGTCGACGAACAACTGCCGTTTGAATTGAGCGGTGAAGGTGAGCACGCCTGGCTGCATATCCAGAAACGCGGTTGCAATACCGACTGGGTGGCCAAAGCACTGGCAAAAATTGCCGGTGTTCGCTCACGCTGTGTCGGTTACGCGGGTTTAAAAGATCGTCATGGCCTGACTTCACAGTGGTTCAGCGTGCACATGCCGGGCCTGCCTGACCCTGACTGGTCACAGATTGAATCAGTGCCGGGTGACGAAGGTAACATCAAACTGCTCGAAGCCAGAAGGCATAGCCGCAAGCTGCGACGCGGTGCCCTGAAAGAAAACCGCTTTTCCATTCGTTTGCGCGATTTAAAAGGTGGCGATGACATGGCGACTGAGATTGATCAACGTTGCCAGTTGATCGCCGAGCGCGGCGTGCCGAATTATTTTGGCCAGCAACGTTTTGGTCATGGCATGGCGAATTTATCGGCGGCGGCGTATATGTTCAGCCACGATGATTTACGCCTGCCCAGGCATAAAAAAAGCATTTACCTCTCGGCGGCGCGTTCCTGGATTTTCAATCGTGTGCTGTCGCAGCGCGTCGCGCAGGATAGCTGGGATACAAAAATCCCCGGTGATGTTTTTATGCTGGAAGGCAAAACCGCCTGTTTCTGGGATGACGGCTCGGCCGAGCTGGATGAGCGTATCAAAAATAAAGAAATCCACCCGACGGGCTTGCTCTGGGGTGAAGGTGAACTGAGAACAGAAGCGCAAGCGGCTGAGCTGGAAAAGCGCGTTGTCGATGAGAACCCGATATTCAGGGATGGATTGTGTCAGTTCAAGGTTCAGCAAATGCGCCGTTCGCTCCGGGTGTTGCCGGGCAATATGGTCTGGCAGAGACAGAATGATGAATTATTGCTGAGTTTTGACCTGCCGGCCGGTTGTTATGCCACCATGGTGCTGCGTGAATTGCTTGATGTGGTCGATGCGCCAGCCGTGTCCGAGGATTAAATTATGCGAAATAAAAGGCATCGATAAGTGTGCTGAATTTTCTGTGCATGCTAGAATTCAGTTCACAGAAGTCGAGATTACTCATTAATAAATAAAGATATTCCTAACGCCATGAATCCAAATTACCTAGATTTTGAACAACCCATTGCCGAACTTGAAGCCAAAATTGAAGAGCTGCGCTATGTCGGCGATGATACCGAGATCAATATTGGTGAGGAAATCAGCAAGCTGGAAGAAAAATCCCGCACCCTGACCAAAAACATCTTTGCCAAGCTAGGTGCCTGGCAGACCTCCAAGCTGGCTCGTCACCCGATGCGTCCTTACACGCTGGATTATGTCGACCGTATTTTTACCGATTTCCAGGAATTGCACGGTGATCGCACTTATGCCGATGACGCCGCGCTGGTCGGTGGTATCGCACGTCTGGAAGGCATGCCGGTGATGGTGATTGGCCACCAGAAAGGCCGTGACACCAAGGAAAACATTCGCCGTAATTTTGGCATGCCGCGCCCTGAGGGCTATCGCAAGGCGCTACGCCTGATGAAGATGGCGGAAAGATTCAGAATTCCGATCCTGACTTTTATCGATACCCCCGGTGCTTACCCCGGTATTGGTGCGGAAGAGCGCGGCCAGTCAGAAGCGATTGCACGCAATCTGTTTGTCATGGCAGATCTGAAAACCCCGATTATCTGCACTGTTATCGGTGAAGGTGGTTCGGGTGGTGCTTTGGCGATCGGTGTTGGTGATCGTGTCATGATGCTGGAATACAGCACTTATTCGGTTATTTCGCCCGAAGGCTGTGCTTCCATTTTATGGAAGAGTGCCGATAAAGCTGAAGATGCCGCAGAAGCCATGGGCATTACCGCCAAGATCCTGAAAGAGCGTGGCCTGATTGATCAGGTGATCAGAGAGCCTCTGGGTAGTGCGCATCGAGATATCGATGCTACCGCCAGAAACATCAAGCAGGCGCTGGTCGATGCGCTGGAAAGCTTCGAGAAAATTGGCCTCGAAAGGTTGCTGGAAATGCGTTACGAGCGCCTGACTTCATTTGGTGATTTCCTTGAGCAGGAAGCCAGCTAAGTACATTTAAGATTTTCAGCGATGACTTTATCAAAGCGATTTACAGAGATTCTGGAATCGCTTTTTTTTAAACCTGATTTTCCCCCGGAAGATGTCCAGCGATACCTTGTTGCCTACAGCGGCGGCCTGGATTCCCATGTCTTGCTGCACCTTTGTGCCCGTTTTGCCAGGCTGCCGGTGCGGGCGGTTTATATCCATCATGGTTTGCAGGCTGCGGCCGACCAGTGGTCAGAACACTGCGCTGAGGTCTGCGAAGTGCTTCAAATTCCTTTTAAAACCATCCACGTTGATGCCGGTAAACGCTCGGGCGAAAGCCCCGAAGAGACAGCGCGAAAAGCCCGCTATGCCGCCTTGCATGCTGAGCTGAAAGCGGGCGACTGTCTACTAACTGCGCATCATCAGGATGATCAGTCCGAAACCGTGTTGTTGCAGTTGTTTCGGGGTGCGGGTGTCGCGGGGCTGGCGGCCATGCCCACGGTTCGAGCTGTGGGTCATGCTTTTCATGCAAGGCCGATGCTGAGTTTCAGCCGTGCAGAGGTGCATAACTATGCGCAGGAAAATGATTTGAAGTGGGTGGAAGATCCCAGCAATGTGAATATCGATTTCGACCGTAATTTACTGCGCCAGAACATTATTCCGGTTATCAGAAAACGCTGGCTGCAGCTGGGTGATTCACTCTCAAAAATGGCAAGCCAGCAGCAGGATGCGCTGGAAATCATCGAGGCTATGGCGGCGATCGATCTGGCGTCTATTGTTACCCAATCAAGCCATATTATTGATATTGCCCGATTAACAAAACTTTCCCGAGCGCGTCAGCTGAATGTCTTGCGATCATGGATCCACCAATGTGCTCAGGATGCGCCTACCGCGAATATTTTGCATCAGGTGATAGAGTCGGTGCTGCCCGCGGCGGATGATGCCAGTCCGCAGGTGTGCTGGGGGGATTCCGAGATTCATCGTTATCAGGAGCAATTGTACTGCCTGCAACGGATAGAACATGATGCTTCAGCGCGCTTTGACTGGAAGCCAAAAGAAAAACCTGTGATTGTTAATTCAGGCATTGAATTACAGGCAGAGCAGTTAAGAAAGCAGGGTTTGAAGCCGGAATTACTGGATAAAACGCTGAAAATTGCTTTTCGTCAGGGCGGGGAGAGGATCAGGCCTGCGGGCAGAGGAAATACGCATAGTTTGAAAAAGCTGATGCAGGAAGCGGGCATACCGCCGTGGCAGCGCTGCAGAATACCGTTGATCTATCTTGGAGATAAGCTGATCTGTGTTTACGGTTACTGGGTGGCTGAGGGCTATACCTGCGCTAGTTGAAACCATGATTAAAGGATAAAAAAAGCCCCGCAATGCGGGGCTTTTTGTTTGTCTTGCTACAGTGATTTAATTAATCACGGCCACTGAGTGAGCTAAGAATATTCAGCAGGTGAATGAAGATATTGAATATGCTCAAATACATGCCAACCGTAGCCAGTATGTAGTTGGTCTGTTCACCGCGAATAATCGCGCTGGTATC
>JAOUNI010000033.1 GCA_029881035.1 Gammaproteobacteria bacterium
GCGGTGATAGCGGATCAAGGTATCCATCACCGTATTGTTAAAACCGTGGCCCATGTGCAGACTGCCGGTGACGTTGGGTGGTGGAATCATGATGCTGTAAGCATGGCTGCCGGCGTTGTGATGCGGCGTGAAATAGCCGTTGTCTTCCCAGGTTTTGTACCAGGTCTGTTCGATGGCTTTCGGGTTGTAGGTTTTTTCCATGGGCAAATCTGCTTCGTTGAAGAAGGCCTGTGCGGCGCGACGGATTAAAACCGAAGATTATACCGTATGCGCAGTCAGGATGGCATGTGCGACTGGCCTGAATGTTACATCTGTAGTATTCCGGACTGTTAAATGAAGAGACGATATTTGAACGAATGGTTATTCATCGTCTGCCTTATCTTTAAATTCACTGAGTATTTTTGGTATGTATTTCTGTAGTTCGAAACGTAGTTGCATGAATAAATGTTGTTCCAGATCAGGCATCATATCCTGCATGATTTTTTCGACCAGCTCATTCATTTCTGCACTACGGCGTTGGTCAACGGTACGACGCGTTGTTGTGCGGCGTTCAGCGACACGACGTTCGGTTTTTTCTTCTGCAATAGGTTCCTGTTTTTTACGACGGTCTTCCTGGCGGCGGTCGCTTCCCTTCAGTTCAGCCTTATTTTCTGTTTTTGTAGTAGAGGCCTTAATTTCATCTGTGCTGTCTGATTTGGGCGAATCACCTGGTTGAACGATATCTTCCAGTGTCGGAATATTTTTATGCTTATCGTTTGACATGGGCTATCCGTGATTTAGGTGATCGGTTATGTGTTAATGACCAATATTATAGTGCTTCAGGAAATAATTGTTTTTTTGTATTGAAATAACTTGCACATCCCTGTGAATTAATCAGCACGTGGCCTGATCAAAATCCATGTGAACTTTTATTTATGATGATTGCTTCGATTCTTCATAACGATCAAGAATATATTGCATCAACAAACTGACTGGACGCCCTGTGGCGCCCTTGTGATGGCCGCTTTTCCAGGCGACACCGGCAATATCAAGATGTGCCCAGTGATATTTTTTGGTGAAACGTGACAGAAAGCAGGCAGCGGTAATCGTGCCAGCACCTTTACCACCAATATTGGCGATATCTGCAAAATTACTATGCAGTTCTTCCTGATAGTCATCCCATAAAGGCAGTTCCCAGCAACGGTCACCGCTTTTCTCACCAGCGTTGAGCAGGTTGTGAATCAGAGGACTGTGGTTGCCCAGCAGACCAGCAGGATGAGATCCCAATGCGACAACACAGGCACCGGTCAGAGTGGCAATATCGATGACTACATCGGGATTATATTTTTCTGCAAAAGTGAGTGCATCACACAAAATGAGACGGCCTTCGGCATCGGTGTTAAGTATTTCGATAGTCTTGCCGGACATACTGGTGACTATATCGCCGGGTTTGATGGCTTTACCACCAGGCATATTTTCTACGGTGGGAATAATGCAAACAATATTCATTGGTAACTGCAATTCGGCGCAGGCACTGATAGTGCCCAGCACACTGGCCGCACCACACATGTCAAATTTCATCTCATCCATGGATGCACCGGGTTTGAGGCTGATGCCGCCGGAATCAAAAGTGACGCCCTTACCTACCAGAACTATTGGATCCTGTTTTTCATCACCGGCCATGTATTCGATGATAATTAACTTTCCGGCTTCACGACTACCACGCGATACGGCCAGCAGTGACCCCATGCCCAGTTTTTCCATGTCCTCTTCATCGAGCACAGTGGTTTTGATTTTTGGATATTGTTCCTGCAACGTAGTTGCCTGTTTGGCCAGATAAGCGGGTGTGCAAATATTGCCTGGCAGGTTGGCCAAATCTTTGCTGAGTTTGATACCTGTTGAAACTGCCATGCTATTGCGGACAGCAATTTCACCATCGGTGAGTTGACCACGGCCGGATACGCTGAAGATAAATTTTCTTAAAGGACGGCGAGGTAGATTAGTGTCGGTTTTTAGTTGATTGAATTGATAGAGACACTCATCTATTGCTTCGATGGACTGGCCAATTTTCCAGGTAATATTTCGGCGTTTAACGGGTGCCTCTGTTAAATAGGACGCGATTTCGGTAGCACCACTGGCTTGTAGTCGTTTCACCATGGCTTGGTTGGCTTTTCGGAAGTTCTGGGTAGTGATATCTTTTTCCTTGCCACAGCCGACCAGCAGGACACGATCACAAAGGGTATTTTCAAGATTATGTAACAATAAAGTCTGGCCTAAATCACCTTCCATTTCGCCTCGGCGGACCAGATTTGAGATTACGCCGCCACTGATTTCGTCCAGAATTTTTGCTGAGGGGGAAAGTTTGCGAGTGGCATAAACTGCAACGACAACACATCCAATACGTTGTTTTTCGGGGCTGCCGCTTTTGACGGTATATTCCATGAGTATCTCCGGGGATGTTATCTTGAATTTTTAATATGTAGATTGTATGCAATTAATGCATTGTCGGGTAGTCAATGTGATAATGCCAGCATAATGATTCAGTTTCTAAAAAAGCATTTATCGATTATCGATCGCTATATTGGTCAGGAAATTATAATTTCCTGGGTTTCTGTCCTATTTGTGTTGGTTATGGTGGTGGTGAGTGCTGATGCGGTGCATTTGCTGGCATGGCTGGTTGACGGGCGTATTCCGGTTGATATGTTTCTGGCGCTATTATTAAGTAATTTTTATGAATTTACCGTTATGCTGGTGCCTTTAAGTTTGCTTCTGGGTATTTTACTGGCGTTTGGGCGTTTATATAAAGATAGCGAAATGACTGCAGTGATGTCAGCGGGTCTGGGGCCGATACAATGGTATCGGCCTTTGCTGTTGGTGGCAGTGCCAACTACACTTTTAATGTTCTATCTCACTTTATTTGTTATTCCCTCAGTGGTAGGTCATCGTGATGGCATGATGACGGACATTAAAAACCGCACTGAGCTTAGTGCTTTATTCGCAGGCCGCTTTAATCAATCACGCGAAGGTAATGCGATCTTTTTTCTGGAGTCTCAGAGTAAAGACGGTCAGGTCATGGATCATGTATTTTACCAGCAGGTGAATGATGAAGTTGCGCAGGTGGATATAGCCAAACGTGCCCGTAATCATCACGATAATAATGGGCGTGATTATATGGTGATGGAGTCAGGCAGGCACTATGAAGGTGAACCCGGCAGTAAGCTTTATAAAATTACTGAATATAAGGAATATGGTATTTATATTCCCGGATCCAAAGATGTGAGTGCGACTTTGTCGGTTAAAGCTATGCCCAGTGAACAGTTGTGGGCGTCAAATTTGCCCCGACATCAGGCCGAATTGCAGTGGCGTTTAACCGTACCGGTAGCGACTCTAATAATCGCCATACTGGCTTTGCCGCTAAGCCAGACTACGCCACGCAGTGGTCGTTATGCCAATCTGGGCTGGGCAATATTGCTGTATCTGGTTTATTCGAATTTATTAAGCATGGCTTATAACTGGATCATTAAAGAACGAGTGCCCGCCTGGGTAGGCACCTGGTGGGTACATCTTGTTGCACTGGCGCTACTATTTATATTACTGAAACAGAGCGGCCATGTATTTCGAAGTAAAAAAATAAGGAGTAATAAAGCACGTGATGGAGTGGTGGTTTAGTGATTATTGATCGTTATATCGCACGTTCTATCGTTAGCGGTACTCTGGGTGCCCTTTTTGTTTTTGCCGCACTCTTTCTGTTCATCAATTTCGTCAGGCAGATTGAGCACATTGGCACTAAAGATTTTGGTTTAATGCAGGCTATTGTTTTTATATTGCTGAATTTACCCAAGCAATTATATGAATTAGCCCCGTCTATTATTTTACTGGGCGGGCTTATTTCCATGGGTACAATGGCAAGTAATTCTGAACTGGTGGTAATGCGCTCATCGGGCATTACCGTATCCAGAATTGTTCGTTCGGTATTGCAGATAGGTTTTGTGTTAGCGATGCTGGTGGGTTTGATGGGGGAATTTGTTGCGCCGTATGCCACCAATATGGCTAGAACCATGCGTGCTGCTGCCATGGATGACCAGGTGTTAGTCGGTGGTGAGCATGGGTTGTGGGCGCGAGATGGTAATCGTTATTTTAATGTGAAGACGGTGATGCCTAATATGCAGTTGCAGGATATTAGAATTTACCAGCTGGATGAAAGCAGAAAACTTAAACGAGCAAGCAGTGCGCAGAGTGCTTCTTTTAAAAATGAGCGTTGGTTGCTGAAGAATGTTCGACACAGTGATATTTCTGCAACAGGCGTTAAAACTTATGAAAATGCTCAAGAAGAGTGGGCGAGTTTGATAAAAACAGACTTGTTTGAAGTGCTCAGGCTGGAGCCTCAGGATATGTCAATGATGTCTTTAATGCGATACAGCGAATATCTGGAAGCTAACGAGCTGGATGCGGCAGCTTATCAATTAGCCTTCTGGATGAAATTATTTACACCCTTGGCCTGTCTGGTCATGTTATTGATTGCTATCCCTATGGTGTTTACGGCATCGCCCAGATCAGGTGGGACCGGGCAGCGTGTGGTTATTGGCCTGTTATTGGGTATTCTATTTTTTATCTTTAATAGAGCAATAAATCATCTTGGTGTGGTTTATGGCTTAATGCCGATAATTAGCGCTGCCATACCGTTGCTTTTTGTTACTTGCATTACGGTTTTTTTAATACGGCGTATACGTTAGCTTATGGCAGATAATCAGGCTGATTGATTTACCTTAAATCAATCAGCCGGGTGTTGGAAGAAATGTCGTGCCAGCTTCGTTTTTGGTTATCAAAGAGTGACCAGATAAAACCCAGGCCAAGAAAAGCCCATGAAATAACCGCTGTGATCTCTCTGATTGTCACCTGTTTCCAGTTGATGGTCTGAGAATTATTACTAATTAATTTTATTTTCCATGTTTTCATGCCCAATGTTTGCCCTCCATGTGTCCAGAACCAGCCGAAATAGAAAAAAATAATACTGGCAAGATAGAAACGCAAAAAGATAGTGTAGGCCATGCTTGAATCGGTGGCTTCTCCATTATTTATGGCATTAACTATGGCTGTGGCTAAAAAAAGAATGGCAGTTAGTAAGAAAAGATCATAAAAAATTGCCATTATCCTCCGTAATAACCCGATCGCAGGAAAAGATGATGGATGTTTGTCTATAGGGTTCATTATGGCTATTTTTTGTAATGTTTAGTTCTCGTACAGGGTTGAGTATTGTATGTTAAACAGGCTTGTTATTGTATTTCAATACGATAAGCTTAAACAACTTGATGGTTAATTGAAAAAAGGTGGTTTATGAAGGTAATTAAAAGTGGGTTTTATGTGGCAGCTTTAGCTGCAATTTCTCAGTCAGTAATGGCAGCGCCATTTTCATACGAAGCACGGTCATTAGGCATGGGTAATATCGGTGTGGCAACGGCTGATATCGCAACAGCGCCTTTTGCAAATCCGGCAATGTTATCGTTTCAGAAGGCAGAGGATGATTTTTCATTGTTGTTGGGTGTCGGTGGTTTTTTTAGCGATAGTGATGGCGTGATTGATAACATAGATCAGTTTCAAATAGCGAATGATCAATATGATGCAGCTATACTGGCAACAGATCCTGTTGCAGCTGCTGCGGCGGCAAGTGAGATGTTATTAATTGCGGGAGACCTCAATGGTAAGGTTATCGCACCTGAATTATCGGCAGCAGTTGCGATAGGTTTTTCTGGTGAAACCTATTCAATGGCTATTAGCGCACGTTCAGATGCCATTATTGCAGGTTGGGCTAATCTTGATACGACGGATGTCAGCACTATCACTGATCCTGCACTTAATACCTTAAATATTTTTGGAGTTAACACCACAGAGGTAGGTTTTTCGATTGCGCGCAGTTTTAAATTCATGGATAGAAAGGTTTCGATTGGTCTAACACCTAAAGTGGTGTCGGTCGAAGCTATCGACTACTCAGAATCTATTTCAACGGTGAATACAGGGTTGAATGATCTGGTTGATAATGGCATACAGGATCTAGGCGACTTTACAACTCTTGATATAGGCCTGGTTATGGCTGTGACCGACAATATTCAGGTGGGTTTGTCTGCTAAAAATCTGATTACAGAAGATATCTCATATGGTATTGAAACTTTATCCTTTAATACAGAGTTAAAAGTAGGCGTTGCTTATAGTGGTGACATTCTGACTATCGGCACTGATCTTGATTTAATCGAGAATGATCCGGTGATATCACGTGGTATAAAAAGGCAGAATTTGTCATTGGGATTAGAGCTTGATGTTTTTGATTTTGTACAGTTACGTCTAGGCATGATAAAAAACATTGCTGGTGGTATTTCAAGTGCAGATAAAGAAGCGATTAAAACAGCGGGTGTTGGTTTGTGGTTAGGCTTTAATCTGGATGTCGCTGTCATGGTAGGTGCGGGTGATTCATTGGGTGCATTCGTACAAACCGGATTTAAGTTCTAATTTTAAAATTATTTAGGGCGTTTTTTTGTAAAAAATGTTTCTGACCGTTTGATTCTTAAGATAAAAAATTATTTTAAAATAAAAAAAACATTTGCTAAATTAAAATATCGTTTTATACTCCGAATGGTAACTCACAAAAGGGGACGCAGATATGGCTAAAACCAAAGCTAAAAGTAAGAAAAAAGTAGCTAAGAAAGCAGTAGCTAAAAAAGCAGTAGTTAAAAAACCAGTGGCTAAAAAGAAAGTGGCTAAGAAAAAGGTAGCTAAAAAAGCAGTAGTTAAAAAACCAGTGGCTAAAAAGAAAGTAGCTAAGAAGAAAGTTGCTAAGAAGAAAACTTCTAATGTAGCTGCCAAGAAAAAGGCCGCAGCAGCTAAGAGAAAAGCCGCAGCTGCCAAGAAAAAGGCCGCAGCAGCTAAGAAAAGAGCTGCAGCAGCTAAGAAAAGAGCCGCAGCAGCAGCTAAGAGAAAAGCCGATGCAGCTCGTAAGAAACAAGCTCGCGAAGCCGCGGCAGTAGCTAAGCAAAAAGCGCGTGAGCGTATTGCAGCCGCAGCCGCAGTTCTGGCAGCAGCTAAAGCAGAAGTGGCTGCAGCCAATAAGCGTCAGGACTTGATTCTGAAGATGGCCAAGAGGAAAGAAGCGGCAATTGCTTCATTTGTAGAAAAATGGAACAAGAAAGAAATGGCTAAGATTGAAAAAGCCATGAAGCCTGCAAAACGTAAAAAACGTCGTGCTACTAAGAAATAAGACGTAAGCGTGTAAGCTGAGAAGCTTGTAGAAGGGACATTTGTCTATGACGAATGTCCCTTTTTTATTGTGAGTATGATTATTTTTACGAGGTCCAATGGCTAAGGCTGATGAAATACCATTAAGTGAGCAAAAATTGCTGGAGCAGTTTATTGATCATTTGTGGGTGGAAAATGCACTCAGTGAAAATACACTGGCTGCTTATCGTAATGATCTGGCCAGTTTCTCGCTCTGGTTAACTCAGCAAGGGTGTTTATTATGTAATGCTGATACACGCTCCATTCAGGATTATTTAAATCACCAGCATCAGACGGGCAAGAAGACACGCTCGGCGGCACGTTTACTGTCTTCATTGCGTCGTTTTTATGGTTTTTTATTGCGTGAGCATAGAGTGGAGGAAAATCCCACCAAATTACTGGAATCACCCAAAGGTGAGCATTCTTTACCTTCGACTCTCAATGAAACTCAGGTTGAACAATTGCTGGATGCACCTGATATTGCTAATGAACTTGGTTTGCGAGATCGTGCCATGCTGGAATTACTGTATGCCACGGGCTTACGTGTCTCCGAACTGGTGAATTTGCAATTGTCTCAATTATCGCTGGAGCCCGGCGTGATTCGGGTGATTGGTAAAGGAGATAAAGAAAGATTAGTGCCCGTTGGCGAAATTGCTCTGGAATGGATTGCTCGTTATTTAAAACAATCTCGCCCAGTGCTGTTACCTGTCCAATCTAAACCTACCAATGCTGTTTTTGTGACAAAACGCGGACAGGCGATGAGTCGACAGGCCTTCTGGTATATGATCAAGCGCTACGGACAGACGGCGGGCATTGCCACGAATATTTTATCTCCGCATACATTACGTCACGCTTTTGCCACCCATTTGCTTAATCATGGTGCGGATTTGCGTGTTGTGCAGATGTTGCTTGGACACAGCGATATTTCGACAACTCAAATATATACTCATGTGGCTGATCAGCGCTTGCAGGATTTGTATCATCAGCATCATCCTCGCGGTTAGGTAAAAACTGTTTAATAGAATTACTCAGAGATGATGGAATTATCTATAATACGGGCTGTCTAGAGTCTCAAGTTAATAAGAGTATTTATATCATGTCGTTATTTATGTTCGTAAGTCGTCGTTTTTTGCTTCTATTTTCCCTTATGGTGGTCGTTACACCTGTATTTTCAGCAGACAGTGGTATCGATACACTAAAAAAAGCACTGGCTAAAAATTTGCCCAAAATTGAAATTAACCAGATTAGCGAATCACCCATTCCAGGCTTATATGAGGTGATTGTTGGCGCCCAGGTGATATACATGGATAAAAGTGCGCGTTACATGCTCGATGGTGATCTTGTTGATCTATCGACTCGTGAAAATCACACCGAGAATGCTAAATCATCGATACGTCTGGCGGCCATTAATGAATTGGGTGAAGCAAATATGCTGGTTTATACACCCAAGCAGGTGGAGCATACCATTACCGTGGTGACTGACATCGATTGTCCTTATTGCCGGCGTTTGCACAGTGAAATGGATGAGTACATGAAAAATAACGTTAAAGTTCGTTACATCTTTATGCCGCTGAAAGGTCAGAGTGATTTTGATACGACGGTGAGTGTCTGGTGCGCTAAAGACAGAAATAATGCCCTGGATCTTGCCAAAGCAGGCACTGAAATTGAAGCCCTGAAATGTGATAGCCCAATTCAGGATCATCTGGCTCTGGCTAAGCAGATAGGTGTTCGTGGTACGCCTGCCATTATTATGGAAACGGGTGAAATGTTGCCTGGTTATGTTCCCGCTGCAAAACTGGTGCAGGAAATGAACAAGCAGCATGCGGCTTTAACTAAATAAGTTCAATAGCTAGATACGGGCAGGTCGTTAGATTGGTATTTCTCAGAAATTGATTTTCATTCGTCCAGCCAGATTAATGTCTGGCTGGCGGTGAATAAAATCCCCTTCTTTATTTTGTGATCAGGCCATATTTTTTGAATGCCCTGACTATATAGATTCATTTGCGCGGAGAAACTTGCCGCCAGAGTTTTGCTATTAGCGGTACTGGCCTGTGCATGAGTTTTGTAATCAATCAGTAATATTTCATTATTACCGAGGATCAGTCGGTCGATCAAACCATATACCGACTGACCATTATTATCGTATAACAGCGGCAATTCGTTGAAGCTCTGCACTGACTCTCCGGGTGAAAAAATCATTTTAAATTGTATGTCATTGAACACCTTCTGAGCTTCATCTAGCCATTGCTCGATCTGATGATGCTCCGCATCCTGTTGAAACTCAGTCAAAAGTATTTGACGGATGAGCTCATTTGATAAAGTTTTTTTTCCGCTCAGCAGTTCGAGTGCGCGATGAATCGCAATGCCACGAATCTGGCCGTGCTCGGCATTTAAATCACTGGTTGCTATAAATGAATATTGTTCCCGATTAGCCTTGCTGGGCGCAATTATGCACTCAGGTTTAGCCAGCGATTTTATTGGTTGCAGAAGCTCAGGCATGATTTTTAGCTGGGAATGACTAGTTGCAGGTGTTTTTTCAAAATTATCTACAGTGACCTGATGCTCAGAAAATACATAGTGGAATGATCCATCGTCCCGTCCTTCGGTTATTGATGCTATAGCCTTTCTAGAAAGATCGTACCAGCCGGAAGACGTTTTTTTGCTAGCGACTCCCGAAATAAATAAATATTCGCGTGCCCGTGTTAAGGCAACGTAGAGCAAATTCAGTTGTTCACGAGCTTGTGCCTCAGCTTTCCTGTCCTGTACTTTTAGTGTCAGGCTATCGGTGTTTGGCTTGCTCATCACCAGTTGCATGCGCTCGGGTCGTTGACTATCGGCCGGCCAGTCGACCAGCGTACTGTACGCCTCGTTGTTGTTACTGCCACGATTACAGTCGGCAAGAAAAACCACGGGCGCTTCAAGTCCCTTGCTAGCATGGATGGTAAGGATGGTGACGCGTTCCCCGGCTTCATTCACGTTGGGTTCGTTGGGAGAGCTGGCTTCCGGTTTTCGCAAGCTGCGCAGGTAGTGAAGAAAATGGCTCAGGCTCGGGTAACGGCCTGCATCCAGTTCCAGAGACAGTTCGAGAAAACGCTGTAAATTGGCCTGTACGCGCAGTTTCAGTGTTTCATCCACCGAAGCGGCATAGCGCTGCAAAAGATTGGCTTCCGCGTAAATTCTATCCAGTAAATCGTGCACCGGAATGGTGTCGGCCAGCGCGTGCCAACGTGGCAATAATCTGGCAGCGCGTACCAGTGGATGCGAAACATCGAACGTTTCGGGCAGCATCTGTAATCGATCATACCAGTGTGGCGCATCTTTGATCCGCGCCATGGTAATGAGATCTTCGTCGGAAGCGTCAAAGATGGGTGATTTAAGTACCTGTGCAATGGCCAGATTGTCGAACGGGGTGATCAGGCTATCGAGCAGTTTTTCCAGATCGCGAATTTCAAGATTATCCAGCAGGGTGCCGCGTTTGTCTGAAATGAAAGGAATATTTCTCTCACGCAGTGCCTGTTCGTATTCCTTGATGGGCTTTCGCGCTTTTACCAGAATCATGATGTCGCCGTGGTTAATGGCACGAACACCCCGATCGGTTTTTATGTAGTGCGGCGTATTGGTCAGGGTTTTTATTTGCGCTGCGATTAGCTTGGCTTCTTCCTGATACTGAGTATTTATTTTTTCCTTACGCGGTTCGAGCAGTGGATTGCGCAACTCTGTGCAGGCAGGTTCGTCTGCTTCTTCAGCTGGCTGGCACAGGGGGAAAACGGTGACGCGCCCTGGCAGTGTTTTCAAATGGGTATCGTGTTCGCTGAAGTTGGGCATCAAGGCCTGAACTTCTGTCTGTTGAAAAACACCATTCACAAACTGGATGATGGCGGGTGATGATCGCCAGGAAAAATCCAGCGGCGCTGCCTGTGCGTTCAGATGTTCTGCCAGCCATGCGGAAGCCTGTGCCTGCAGGGCCGGATTAGCACGCCGGAAACCGTATATCGACTGTTTTTCATCACCGACCAGAAATGCGGTGCGCCAGCGGTCGGTTGAACCTGCTGCCATTTCTTCGAACAGCGGCGCCAGCAATTGCCATTGGGTCGGATTAGTGTCCTGAAATTCATCGATTAAAAAATGATCGATGCGCTGATCGACTTTGTATTGCACCCAGAGCGCGTTATCCGAAGTGTTGAGCAGTTGATAGCAATGCCACTCCAGATCGGTGAAGTCGAGCATTCTGAGCTCGCGTTTGATGCGCTGAAATATTTCGATAAAACGCTGGCCGGAGAAATACCATGCCTGATTAATGGCGAGAGTGCGCAGTCGTTTCAAATAATCCAGTGTCTCGATCAGCTGTGCGCTCAGGCGATCATGAATCTCCAGAAATTGGTCCTGACCTGCTGAAGTCATGCTTTTTTCCTGGGCATTGCTGAGTTTGCGCGCTCGCGGTTCGTCGCTCGCGGTTAAAAAGACGCTACGAATTTTATTCAGCGCATTGATATCAAATACCGATTCAGAGAGTACGGCCTCGATGATTTCGGCATGACCGTCGTTGGTTTTGGTGGCATGTTTGCGCAGCAGTTTGGCAAATTCAGATAAGCCGATTCTGGTGAAGTCGTTAAAGAAGTTCTCGACCGGATCTCTGCTATCAAGTAACTCCAGTTGCTGTCGTAAGTTTGCATGTGCATATTCGACCGGATTATCGTGATCGAAAGTATAGGCCCACCAGTCACTACGATGGCTGAGCATACTGGACAGTGAGGTGCGCAGATTGGCGACACTGTTGTTTTCCTGCATCAGGAAATCCAGCGACTGGGTCAGGGCGCTGTCAGGCTGCAGGGTGGCTTCGGTAAATAGCTCTTCCCAGGCCTGCTGTTCCAGCAGGCTGGTGTCGTCGAGCAGCTCGAAACCCGGCGGCACATTCGCTTCCAGGGGGAATCGGGCCAGAATGTCCTGACAGAAAGAATGGAAGGTTTGCAGCCTGACCGGATGCAGGCTGTGTAGCGATTGCTCGTACAGGCTACGTGCGCGTTGCTGATTTTCGGGAGAGGCTTCGGTCTGGATTGCTTCCAGCATGCTGATTAGTTCGTCATCATCACAGCTGGCCAGCTGATAAAGGCGCTCGTTCAGGCGTATCTGCATTTCAGCCGCCGCCTTGCGGGTAAAAGTCAGCGCTAGAATACTGCCGGGTTCAGCGCCGGCCAGCAATAATCGAACGATACGGGTGATCAGCAGCCAGGTTTTGCCGCTACCGGCCGAGGCCGAGACGGTGGCGTTGATATGGGGCTGGCTGGCGGCGAGGCTATTGGAGGCGGACATGGCCGCTAGCATAAGCAGATAAATGCACTCTGTAAACAAGACCTTTTTATCGCAAAGGCGCAGAAACGTGGAGTTTTATTATTTGTACTGAGCACAAATAAATACAAACAAGGTTTTCTCTGCGTCTCTGCGCCTCTGCGGTGAATGCTTTTAGTTTTAACTATTTAATACTGGAGGAATTCGCCTCTGGCCTGTACTATTAGCCGCCAGCGTATCAACCCAATATAACTATAAAATGATTCATCAAGGGTTCTATTCATGAGCAAATACGATGCCTCCGCGATTGAGGTATTAACAGGCCTCGAACCGGTGCAGAAGCGGCCGGGGATGTATACCGAAACCACCCGTCCCAACCATCTGGCGCAGGAAGTCATCGATAACAGCGTCGATGAAGCCGTTGCCGGACACGCCAGCCATATCGAAGTGACTCTGTATAAAGACGGTTCGCTCTCCGTGCGCGACGATGGCCGTGGCATGCCGGTGGATATCCATCCCGAAGAAGGCATTTCCGGTGTCGAAGTGATTCTCACCCGGTTACACGCCGGTGGTAAATTTTCCAACGACAATTACCAGTTTTCCGGCGGTTTGCACGGCGTGGGTGTCTCGGTGGTGAACGCGTTGTCATCAAAGCTGGAAGTCGAAGTCCGTCGTGATGGTGATGTTTACAGCATGAGCTTCGAACATGGCGAAAAAAAATCCAAACTGAAAAAAATTGGCACGGTTGGTAAGCGTAATACCGGCACCAGTATTCATTTCTGGCCGGAGAAAAAATATTTTGATTCAGCTAATTTTTCCGTATCACGACTCAAACACGTCTTGCGTGCCAAGGCTGTTCTGTGTTCCGGCCTTAAAGTCGATTTCTTCGATGAAAAGAGCGGCGAAAAAGAGTCGTGGTTATACGAGGGCGGCCTGGTCGATTATCTGGGTGAGTATTTAGCTGATCTGGAAATTCTGCCGCAGGATCTTTTTTCCGGCAGCATGCAGGGTAGAAATGAGCAGGTTGACTGGTCGCTGAGCTGGCTGGTTGAAGGCGGTGAACTGGTGACGGAATCATATGTCAACCTGATCCCGACCGCGCAGGGTGGTACGCACGTGAATGGTTTGCGTACCGGCCTGACCGAAGCGCTACGCGAGTTTTGCGAGTTTCGTAATTTACTGCCGCGTGGTGTCAAACTCAGTCCTGAAGATGTCTGGGATCGAGTCTGTTATGTTTTATCGGTGAAGCTGCTCGATCCGCAGTTTTCTGGACAGACCAAAGAGAGATTATCCTCGCGTGAATGTGCTGCGTTCGTTTCCGGCGTGGTCAAAGATGCATTTAGTTTATGGTTGAATCAGCATACTGAAGCCGGTGAGGCGATTGCCACGCTGGCGATCGACAATGCGCAGAAACGGTTGCGTGCCGGTCGTAAAGTGGTGCGCAAAAAAGTTACTACTGGTCCGGCGTTGCCCGGAAAACTGGCCGATTGCTCATCGCAGGATTTAGAGCGCACCGAACTGTTTCTGGTAGAAGGCGACTCGGCGGGCGGCTCGGCCAAGCAGGCGCGTGACCGTGTGTTTCAGGCGATCATGCCGCTACGCGGAAAAATTCTAAATACCTGGGAAGTGGAATCAGATCAGGTGCTGGCGTCACAGGAAGTGCACGATATTTCCATCGCGCTCGGTATCGAGCCGGGCAGTAGCGATCTGAAAGACTTACGTTACGGCAAAATCTGTATTCTCGCTGATGCTGATTCCGATGGTTATCATATCGCGACTTTACTTTGCGCTTTATTTCTTAGACATTTCCGCACACTGGTTGAAGCCGGTCACGTTTACGTGGCGTTGCCACCGTTGTTCCGTATCGATATCGGCAAGCAGGTTTTTTATGCGCTTGATGAATCTGAAAAGCAGGGTGTGCTCGATCGCCTCGAAGCCGAAAAAGTCCGGGGCAAAGTATCGGTATCACGCTTCAAAGGTCTGGGTGAAATGAACCCCATGCAACTGCGTGTCACGACGCTGGCGCCAGATACCCGACGCCTGATTCGCCTGATTGTAGAGGATGGCGATCAGAGTGATCAGATGATGGATATGCTGCTGGCGCGCAAACGTGCTGCAGATAGAAAAGCATGGCTAGAGACCAAAGGGGATCTGGCCGCGATCTAGAAAATTTTAGAACCGCATTTTGTTTTATCAGAAAAAATAAAGAAATTATGAGTGACCAGACAGAAATTGATTTTGAAGGTGTAGAACAGCAACCGATGTCGGTGTTTACCGAGCGCGCGTATCTGGATTATTCCATGTACGTGATTCTCGACCGTGCCCTGCCGTACATTGGTGATGGTCTTAAGCCGGTGCAACGACGCATCGTTTACGCCATGTCCGAGCTGGGTTTGAACGCGACGGCCAAGCACAAAAAATCCGCGCGCACCGTCGGTGATGTGCTCGGTAAATATCACCCGCATGGTGATAGCGCCTGTTACGAAGCCATGGTGCTGATGGCGCAGCCGTTCTCCTATCGTTATCCGCTGGTTGATGGTCAGGGCAACTGGGGCTCGTCGGATGATCCAAAATCGTTCGCCGCCATGCGTTACACCGAATCTAAACTGGCGGCCTATACCGAAGTGCTGCTGTCCGAGTTAGGCCAGGGCACAGTGACCTGGATCCCTAACTTCGATGGTTCACTCGATGAGCCTGAAACTTTGCCGGCGCGTTTGCCCAACGTGTTATTGAATGGTGGCACCGGTATTGCTGTCGGCATGGCGACCGATATTCTGCCGCACAATATTCGTGAAGTGGCCAGCGCCTGCATTCGTTTACTGGAAGAGCCGAAGAGTACGCTAGAAGATTTATGCGAACATATTCAGGGTCCGGACTTTCCTACCGAAGCTGAAATTGTGACTTCACGCGCCGACATCATTGAAACCTATCGCACCGGCCATGGCAGTGTGCGCCAGCGCGCGCGTTACGAAATCGAGGATGGCGCGGTGATCATTACCGCGCTGCCTTACCGGGTTTCGGGTAATAAGGTGCTGGAACAGATTGCACAGCAGATGATCGCGAAGAAGCTGCCGATGGTAGAAGATCTGCGTGATGAATCCGATCACGAAAATCCAACCCGTCTGGTGATTGTGCCACGTTCCAATCGAATCAATATTGAAGAATTAATGCATCATTTGTTTGCTACTACCGATCTTGAATCGAGTTATCGGGTGAACATGAACATGATTGGCATCAATGGCCGGCCACAGGTCAAAGATCTGAGGTCGCTGCTCGAAGAGTGGCTCAAATTCCGCACCGTGACTGTACGCCGTCGTCTGCAATGGCGCCTGGATAAAGTAAACAGCCGTTTGCATATTCTTGAAGGTTTGCTGATTGCGTTTTTGAATATTGATGAAGTGATTGCCATTATTCGTGAAAACGATAAACCCAAACCGGTGTTGATGGCCCGTTTTGAAATTTCGGATATACAGGCCGAAGCCATACTCGAATTGAAACTGCGCCATCTGGCCAAGCTCGAAGAAATGAAAATTCGTGGCGAGCAAGATGAATTAGCTCAGGAACGTGATTATCTGGAAAAAATTCTGGGTTCAGCGACACGATTGAAAACCCTGATACGCAAAGAAATTCAGGAAGATGCTGAAAAATATGGCGATGATCGACGCTCACCCATCGTCGCGCGTGGTGCCGCGCAGGCGATGGATGAAAGCACGCTGATTTCCAGTGAGCCGATCACCGTAGTATTGTCATCCATGGGATGGGCGCGTGCGGCTAAGGGGCATGATATTGATGCACTAAAGCTGAATTATAAATCGGGCGATCAATTTCTGGCGGCAGCGGCTGGGCGAAGCAACCAGCTGGCGGTATTTATAGACTCTACAGGACGCGCTTATACCCTGCCGGCGCACAAATTGCCGTCGGCACGTGGCCAGGGTGATCCGCTCACCAGTTATTTCACGCCACCCTCGGGTGCACACTTTGTTTCAGTCATGATGGGACAACCGGATGATCTGTATTTATTGTGCAGTTCTTTTGGTTATGGTTTTGTGACAAAACTGGGTGATATGCACTCTCGAACAAAGTCTGGCAAAGCCGTGATCAATGTGGGTAAGGGCGCCAAAGTATTACCGCCAGTTAAGGTACGTGATCTGGATAATGAACAGATTGTGGCAATCAGTTCTGAAGGTCATATGGTGATCACTCCACTGGTACAGCTACCGGAAATGGCACGAGGTAAGGGTAATAAGATCATCAATGTACCGAGCAAGAAACTCAATGCTGGTGAAGAATCGATTGTTGCAACAACATTGTTACAACCCGATGAAAAACTGGTGGTGTATTCAGGTAAAAAATACAAAACAATGAAACCATCTGAGCTAGAAATTTATGCTGGTGAACGGGGCAGGCGAGGCTTAAAGTTACCGCAGGGTTATAGAAATGTAGACTCGCTGGTAGTTGAGTATAAGGCAACAAATGTTAATGATTAGTTAGTTGTATACGCATTCGAAAGGAGTTTTTTTGGTGGTAAAACACCGCAAATCCTGATTTCAACTCTTCTTGGTCCTATACTGATAATGTTTCTTTTAGGTTAAGTTCGCCTTACTCTGGTTCTCTGGGCCCCTGTCTTTTATGAATAATCATTATTTTTATTCTTATCTGCATAAGCAAATACCAGTGATGATGGTTCTATCACTGTTTCCCGGGCTGGGTTATATCTTTCTCAGCTGGATGCATGGTATCTCAGCTAGAGCGATTATCTGGTATATAGGCATTGTACTGGTATCTATCTGGGGATACCGTATCTATAAACAATATCTTGATAATAATCTCAGTAGTGCGCAGTTAAAGATCTGGTATAAAAATCTTACGCTGTTTTATTACGCGTTCTTCATACTCTGGCTGGTTATTTTCCTGTTGTTCATTACAGAAAAACAATATCATCTTCATTATATTGCGATTTTTACAGAAATAGGTGCTTCTGTGGTCGCCTCGGTTTTATTAGTTCCCGATAAAAAGCTATTTAAACCCAATGTAATCATGTTAATGGTGCCATTAGCTATTTATTTTTTATTTATTGGCGAATGGTTTGGTTATGTTTTATCCATATTTTCCGGGATTCTAGCGTGGGTGTTAATTTATGCGGCTGAGAGTAGTCATAAACTACTGATGCAGACTAACTATCTGGCTAATCATGATTCGCTGACAGGTTTAAAAAATCGTTATTACTTTATTAATTATCTACAAAGTATGATGCCCTCACTGCAGGATTCAAAAACATGGTCTTATCTGTTGTTGATCGATCTTGATCATTTTAAAACGATTAATGATTCACTGGGGCATGATATTGGAGACCGGCTACTGCAGAAGGTGTCAGAGCGAATTAGAAAAGAAAAACATGCTAATAGTTTATTAGCCCGGCTTGGTGGTGATGAATTTGTTGTTGTTGGTCCTGAATATGGAAACAGGGATGAATGTAGAATTGAAGCTCAGGCATTAGCAGAGCGAATCTTATTAATACTCAAGGAAAGTTATATCGTTGAATTACACCATCTCTATATTAGTGCCAGTATTGGTGTCAGTCTGGTTAATGGCAAGAATAATGATGCCAGTCGTTTGATCAAAGAAGCAGATATCGCCATGTATGAAGCAAAGGAGAACGGGCGTGATGGTGTTATTATTTTCGATGATGAGATGGAAAAACGAGTGGAGTACAATCTTGAGATCGAGCAGTTATTGCATTTTTCGCTGGATAAAAATGAAATATCCCTGGTTTATCAACCGCAAATTGATGGGCATGGAAAGGTAGTAGGTGCTGAAGCCCTGGTGCGCTGGAACAATGAAAAGCATGGCACAATCATGCCGGATACATTTATACCTATTGCGGAACAAACAGGGTCTATTATTGTACTCGGCCATTTTATTATGGAAACAGCTTTTCGTACCCTGAGTATCTGGGAGCAACAGGGAATTGCAATTCAACAGTTTTCAATTAACGTCAGTATGCGTCAGTTTTTCTATTACGATTTTGTCGACGATGTTCGTTCGTTGTGCAAAAAATATTTGACTGATGATAATAGAATTAAAATTGTCTTCGAAGTAACTGAAAGTATTGTTGCAGAAGATCTGGATAAGATTATACGTATCATGGAAGAAATCAGGCAGCTGGGCATTCGTTTTTCCATGGATGATTTTGGTACTGGCTATAGTTCTTTGAGTTATTTGAAGCGTCTGCCAATTGATGAAATAAAAATTGATCGTTCATTTGTTTCCGAACTGAACAAAGTGGAAAATGATCAGATTATGGTCAGTAGTATTCTGGATATGGCTAAACAGTTTAATTTGAAAGTCGTTGCAGAAGGCGTTGAAACCGAAGATCAGTTTGATTTTCTGAAGTCCAGAAAATGTGATATTTACCAGGGGTTTTATTTTTCAAAGCCGCTAACGGATGATGAGTTCCGAGCTTTTTACAAAAAATAATGCACCCATAAGGGCGCATTAGAAATACAGTTACTAAAAATTAAAACTTAACCACCCATATCGGTAAAGTCATAATTCATTATTGGTGAAGGTTCCTGCAGGAAATAACCCTGAATAAAGTTAACACCTATGCCCCAGAGTACCGATAGACTGGCTGCATCGGGCACAAACTGTGTGATAGTCAACTTGCCACGTTCACCAGCTTGTGCTGTAAGTTTCTGAATGGCTTCCTGGTTTTGTGTGTTTTCAATTAGGTCTTCCATAAATGTTCTGTCGAGGCGAATATAATCGACATCAATATGGTCGAGTAGCTGGAATGGGTTGGCGCCAGTGCCAAAGTCATCCAGAACGAAACCGCATTTAATTCTCTTCAGGTTCTCGCACATGGTTTTGGTGTATTTCAGATTGGTAACAGCGGCTGTTTCCTTAACTTCAAAAATCAGGCAATCAGCGGGTAGTTTTTTTTCTTTGATCTGGTAGTCCAGCCAGTCTATTAATGTATCATCTTTAAGTGAAGGTGCTGAGAGTTTGATGAAAAAACGTGTGCGTTTACCTTTTTTCCATCGTTCGTCGAGTACCTGAATGGTGCGTGTTAAGACCCAGCGATCGACCGCAATAGCCATGCCTATGCGTTCGGCTGCTGGAAAAAAGTCCTGTGGCATAATCAGGGTGCCGTCATTATTTTTCAGGCGAACAAAGACCTCGTAGCGCTCATCAGTATCGCCGTGCAGGCTAACGATAGGCTGATAGTAGAGGACAAATTTATTATTCCTTATTGCGTCAGTAAGTTGTCCTTTGAATTTTGAGTCTGCCTCGTGTCGAGTCAGTTCGCCTTCTTTAGGGACGTAGATATTGAGTTGATTGTTACCGTTGGCAGCGGCTTCATCAGAAGCTTTTTCTACACGGGCTAAAACTTCGTTGCATTCTGGTGAGTTTTTGTCAATCAGTGCGACACCGATACTGCAGGTGGTATTAATGGTTTCATCTTGTATGCCAACTTCGAATTCGCTAATTTTATCCTGAATTTCCTGTGCGTAATCTTTAATAGAATTTTTATCTTTATCACGAGCAATAATGACAAAGCTGGCATGGGTATAACGTGACAAAATATCATTTTCATGGGTTGCTTCCTGTAGTTCTTTAGCAACAGCAATAATGTATTTATCAGCACCGACAACACCGACTTCATTTTTGATGTTGTCAAAGTTATCGAGGCGTATTTCCATGATGGCGGCAATATTCTCATTACCATCGCATTCTGAAATAATTGCTTCAACACTTTCAAGACAATGCTGGCGATTGAATAACCCTGTTAGTTGATCTTTCTGACTGAGTAATTTTAACTGACGCTCAAGCTCTTCGGTATTGACGTCTTCTTTACGAATGACGACCTGTATGCATGGTTCACCCTCAATGCGTGCTGCTGAGAATTCCATCTCACCGTCAAATTCCTTGCCATCTGGTTTATGCAAACGGGTTTCCAGTTTTTTGAGGCCACTCTCACTTTTCATGTAGTCACGAAGAAAAGCTTTAAAATCATCACGGCTGTCATAGGCGACCATATCGAGAATGGGTATACCCTCAAGCTCATCAGACCGCTCAATATCGAACAATTCCAGGTAGGAGTCATTAGAGTAGACGTGCATGCCTTCATGTATATAGGCAATAGCATCACGTGAGCTGTCGAGTAGTGAATTACAACGAAGCTCAGATTCATCTAATGTTTTTTTCAGGGTCTGGCATTGTACCCAGTTGCGATAGGCCCGAACCTCACGGTTGATTACCTGTGCAAGATGTTTCATGTTCTCATAAGAAGAGAGATCCATGGCGCCTGCACTAATTGCCTCAGTCACATTGGCTTCAGATCCACTTTTATCGACAGCAATCACGGGAATAGGCGCATCACCGGTGTTTTCTTTAATAACTTTACAGGTTTCTTTGAGGCTAATTAATTCCATGCCCTGTGAATACAACACTAGATCGGGTTGTTGAGATTTAATCGCATCTATCAGGTCTTCATCGTCCTCTACACGTGAAGATCGTGTAGCATAACCTAGAGTTCTTAGTGTACTGATGACTTTTTCTTCGGTATCGAAAGAATCATCGACAATAATCAGATTAATGGTTTTATCAGCCATTGTTTTTTAGAATCCATTAAACACCTACGCAGAAAATATTGCGTATGCTGGGTTGAGGTTTTTGTTACAGCGAAGACCAGATCTCGTCAAAGTCATCTTTTTTCTTGATAGCGTCTTCTTTTTTCTCAATTTTCTTTTTCTGAATGTGCTGATCCATATGTATGAACTGGAACTGTGTGAATGAACCAGTATGCTCCTGTCTGTCACCCAGTTTTATTTCTATATTCTGCTCAAACACATCCACCCTTAGTTTATCATCTGTTTTGAAGGCATGTGCGGGTAAAATAATAGTAGCTGGTTGATTGAGTGGTCTGATACCCGGAATCATCAGTGCATCAAAAGCGGCTTCATCAGGTCGATGGAGTCGATGAGCCTGAGCTGAGATGACCTTGGGAGACAGCACCTGTACCCCTATTTCCAGTCCATATTCCAGCGTAAACTGCATCCAACGAATAGTGCCGATACGCCATTCATAGTTGTCATCGGTGCTACGTTCATGGATGGCGATAATTTCGCCAATCTGAGCTTTGGAGGTGGTTTCTGAATTCCAGCGTAGACAGTATCCACCAGCGCTGATATTGACTATTTCCCAATGTAGATCATCATCTTCTTTATTGAGCTTTAGTTTTGCGTTAGCCAATAACTGGCGTTGATTATCGAAGGCGCTGGTCATGGCTCTGCCTCTGGCAACCATATCCCAGGCATCATTTGACGTTTTGCCTATTTCTGTATGTGTCATATAACCTGATGAGTCATCAGCCATGGCTTTAAATTCTTCAGGAATGGTTTCCAGTGAAAATGTACCTTCAGCATCGAAAGACTGGGGCATGGATTTGAGTGATTCTGGTAAATCACTTTCACGAATCATCTTGGCGGCGTGTACCAGCCCAATTGCAGCGACGATACTGCCACCTTTACCAATTCTGGAGAAGTGGCGTTTCGGCATTACACCCCATGCCATGACCAGTGCTTTTAGCGCTTCTGTTGAAAGTTCTTCTCCAACAGTAATAGCATCTTGCTTATGCGCGGAGTTACTGATTTCTTTACGTAAATTATCGACCAGATTAGCGGTTTCCAATGTAAATATTTTATTATTGCTATCGCAGTCCTGTTGGCTCAGATAGGAGGGTGGGCGGTCTTCTTCAATACGCACACAAAAGAATCGATTAATCTGATTTTCCTGTGTTTGCATGCTCAGATTAGTTTGTTTTACCCAGTTATACAGTTTGTTATATACGCGTTGGCTATCACTCTGACGCATGGCCGTGGGTCGAGATAGTGAAAACAGCAACATCTGCTTATAAATGTCTTCGATGCTGGTTTTCTTATTAGGATTCTCGATGTCATCAACGTTATTTTTATACAGATTGAGATCGACGGCGTAGTTGAACATTTGGTGTGCATCAACCCAGATGTTAGCTGGTACAGGTGCATAAATTTCACTGGATCGTAGGAGTAATTCAGATAGATACTTGATAGAGCGAGCTATGGTAATAGTCTGGCTTTTGGTGTCGACTTTTTCGCTTTTGGTGTCGGCTTGCTGGATAATGATTTTATAACCCAGCGCCATTTCCTGTAGCAGAGCCTGATTGAGGTTAACGATCTTTTTGCTTTTTTCAGGTAGTGGGAATGTGCGGTTAATGAAGTATTTTTTTAGATTATTAAAAATGCCCCGGCTTGGTGCACGTAACATTTCCATGATTTCTAAACGATGTTTAGCCGGTATTTTCGTACGGTTGAGTTCTCGAATAACGCTGAAAATTTGTTTAGTCATTTCGCCCATATTGGCCTGTGGTAGATCAGCTAGCCATTTTTTAACTTTGCGTGGGTGATCAGGCAAATTACTATTTGGGCTTTCAGATTGTACGGGTATAAGTATTTTCATCATATTTTTTAGTTATTTCTTATCCATCACTGCATGGGTAAAGTATCAGACTGTATAAAATCAAGCCCACAACCAATTCTGGTCATAAACTCCAGCTCATAGCAAAGTCTAGCTCAGATATGAAAAATTGCCGTTTTATTGAGTATGCTCCTTTTTCTCGATAACCAGCCTTGAAATCAGACAATCAGGCAGCCCGAACTGCATATTATCAGCGATTTTACAGGCTTTTTCACAATTTACATCAATATGCCGTCACCTTGGGCCTAAGTAAAGATTATGTATATGGCCGGTTCTAGCGCCTCAATTATGCACATGATGGTCTAAATTAATTAGAGCTGATGCATTATCATTAAGTTTCTTAAGGAAAATGCTTTGATTAAGCAGGGTATCGTTTGTGCTTTACCGGTATCTGAAGATCGATCTTTTTGGTAATCCCTGACTTATTGGTACCCTTATCGTGAGTTATTATGGCGATATAAGGATGTGAAACTTGCTTCCATCCGAGTGAGAAAAGCGTAATGCGTACAGGTGCTGCTAGAGAACTATTTGCAATTCAGATATCGCATTGGGACGGGATCAAAAAGTGCGAATATTAAGAAATATCTGGTACATAAAAAATCGACTGATGCCTGTAAACTGATTGAATGTAACCCGGAATATGAAAGCAAAGTAATTGCAGGTGTGGCAATCAGTATATAGTAAAAAATAAAATTTACTCTGTAATAAATTGAGATTTTGTGAGTGGTGAATGAGAAGAATATCATGATAGAAAAAAGTCAAGTCAGTAAGTATTTACTTAAGTTCAAAGTGATGGGAGTTAATGGTGTTTTTAAATGTAAACAGCTACTTATTACGAGTATTATTCCTCAATCTAAAAAATATACAGCGTTGGGAATTAAAGTTTACAACGAAAAATTAGCACCAAACATTAATAAAGGTTCAGTAAAGATCGGTCAAGAGCTGTTAAAAATACATAAGAAACAAAACTGGTTCAAGCGCTTCGGTTTTACCATGATGGACAATTCAGCCGGTCTTGGTATGGCCATGTTTTCAACTAAAATAATAGAAAATTTTGTTGAGGTAGAAGGTTTTGGAAATTTATGGGGCTTGCTGGCAACGCATCCGGTTGTTAGTGAGGCAACCTATGAAGTATTAAGCTTTGCAGTAGAATTTTTTGTAGCATTGCTGGCGTTCACCTTGACCGAGCATTATCAGGAAGAATATCGACAGAGGAAAAATAATGATCATGGAAATTTGGCGGAATAGCCCATTTTTTTGATCATCAAAAAGGTTTCAGTGCCTTTAACGTAGCAGGCCGACTAAATTTAATAACCAGGGCAAAATAATCGCAGTTGCAAATGCTGATAATGCCATCGCTAACCCTGAAAAAGCACCCATTTCAGGGCTCACCTGAAAGGCGCGGGCTGTGCCTATACCGTGAGCAGTAATCCCCATTGCCATGCCTTTAACACTATCATCTGTAATGCGCATTAGTTCGAAAAGTTTACTGCCGACTACGGCACCAATAATACCGGTGACCACGACTAAAACGGCTGTTAGAGATGGTAGTCCACCGATTTGTTCAGAGATACCCATGGCTACGGGTGCGGTGACGGACTTGGGTGCGAGCGACAATTGTGTTTGTACACTGGCACCCATAAACCAGGCGATGCCGATTGAGCTGAAAGCACCAATGATGGCCCCTGAAATGATAGTGATGGCTACTGGTAGAAATAATCTTCTTAATTTAGAGCATTGTTGATATAAGGGAATAGCCAGAGCTACCGTCGCGGGGCCGAGTAAAAAATGTACAAATTGTCCGCCTTCAAAATAGGTTTCATAAGGCGTGTCGGTAAACACAAGCAAAACAATTAATGCAACAACCGAGGTCAGTACCGGGTTTAGTAAAGGGTTGGAGCCAGCATAAATATAAAGTCGATGGGCGGTGCTGTAAGCTAGCAGGGTAATGGTCAGGCCTAGTAAAGGTGTGGCGGATAGGTAAACCCATATTGCAGCTAAATCAGGCTCAACCATCTTTTTGGACCTTCTTTGAGAGCAGGCGACTGGCGGCCAGCATAATTATTGCGGTGGTTGCCATAGTGATAACAGTACTTAGTATTAATGCGATACTGATCGGTATCCATTCGTGAATGATGCGGTCAAAGTGAACCATCATACCGACACCGGCGGGTACAAACAGTAATGACAGATGACTGAGCAGTGCTGAAGAGGCCGAATCTAAAGATGTTGATGATCGACCCCGAAGTGCCAGGGTCAGGAACAGCATGACCATGCCCAGTACCGGGCCGGGCACGGGGATGCGCAGCAGCAATACGCTGGTTTCGCCGACGAGCTGGTAAATCAAAAGTAGGGTGATGCCATTAAGAAAATTCATTGGCAGATTCTATCATCCTGATCTGTTGTCTGACACTGTGCCCATAACTGAGCACAGGGTTAGATGTCCTTTGACTGATTGGCTAACTAACGGCCCCTGCCGCCACCGGGGCTCATCATGTTATCAGGTGCCATGCCACCCGGCCCCATCTTATGCTCCCTCATTGCAGGTGGCTCGTCGGGCAAAGTGACTCCACGTTCTTTAGCTCGTACTTTCATGCGTTCGTGATGTTCATTGCGGATTTGCTCACGTTCTTCAGCGCTGGTGGCCGCACGCATTCTGGCGCGGAACTCCAGACGTTCCTGTTGCGTCATCAGTTGACTGCCGTAAATCCGGTCTTGCTCCTGTGTCTGTAGCCTGTCCTGGTCTCGCTCACGATCCTGGTCGGCGGCCAGGGCGAAGCCAGTGGATAGAGTGAGCGCAGAAGCCAAGGTAGAAGCCAGAGCAGATATTGTAAATAGTCGTTTCATGATAATTGACTCCTTACGAGTGTGCATATGGGTCGTTTAATGTGTGACGGCAGTCACTGCAATCCGTTCACTGGCTGCGTCGTGCAATGAGTAAATTCACTCTTCACTCGAAGCTGAAAACAGCTAAAAATGAAGATGCCTATTTCTCACTTTATGTTTAACATTCGACTAAATCAGAACGATTTCGTTCGGGTTTTGTTGAGTAAAATTGGCACCTTCAGACAGTGTAATTGTACTGTCTCTGTGCCAAATTTATTCCCACTTGAATTCTTCTCTCTTTTCGACGTTATCACGGTATTTAAGTTGAATGCCAGTCAGAAACTTACGTAAAATTTGATCTTTGCAGGTGCGGTAGTGTTTATGGCCTTTTTTACGAAAAAGCGCACTTAATTCGGGTTTGCTAATGCTGAAATCAGCCAGATCCATAATTCTGAATATATCTTCATCCTTCAGATCCAGGGCGATTTTTAATTTCCTGAAAATAATATTATTGGTTAAACGTTTTTCTGGTTCAGGTTGAGCGCCTTCTTTTTTGCCACGTTTCTCGTTAATAAAGCCGTTCAGAAAAATCGCCAGCTGACTGTCGCTGCATTCCTGATAGGCAGGATCATCTTCTTTTTTCAGCCAGTCGCTAATCTGTGCTCGTGTTACTTCATGATCGGCCAGGCCAAATATGGCAATCATTTTTGAATCGCTGAGGTTGAAAGTGTAACGGATGCGGCGCAGGATATCGTTATTGGTCATTGTATGCTCTTATTAAAAATGCAGGTGAGTCATGGCGAATCATCTGTCTGTATGCTGGAAACTTTAACAGATTTTGTTATTGCGCGTATAATGAGCGGATATGTTTTTGGAGAGTGATTATGAAAATGATGGGTCGTTTTATTGGGTATGTATTTTCAGTATTGGCTATTCTGGTTATAACTTACGGTTATGTTTATTGGGGTAATTTATTTGGCGAAAAAACACCGGCGGGTCAGATGATGGCCTGGTTGTCGGACAAAGATAAAAAAGATCTGGACTTTTTTAGCCATTTCAGCACTTCAACTACGAATCGGGCTGAGTCAGATAAAGCTAGTGTCACTAGTCAGGAAACTGAGGTTATTACGGAGCAGCCTGAGGCTGTCGCTGAATCTGTTATTGAGCCGGCTGTTGTTACAGCTGATAAATCGACTGAGGATGTCGTTATCAAGACGGCTGAGTTTCCATCTGTTGATCAGGTTGGTGCTGATGTAAATAATGTAGAAGAACAGGTCGCTGTTTTAAATACGGAAAAACAACAGGGAGTGACAGGCGAAGTTAAATCAATAGAAAATGTGTTGCCAGAAAGTTTACCTGTAGATAAGAACATGTCTCAATCTGAACCATTTACTACTGATGTGGCTAAGGAGAACGTGGCTGAAGCAGAAAATATGAATGAACTGCAAAAGGCTCTTTTTGCACGCAAGTTATTAATACAGGCACGGCAGGCTTTTCATTACAGAGACTACCAGACATCGATTGCAAGTTATCAGCAGTTAATTGTCACCACGCAGGATAATTTTGATGCTTATGGTGAACTCGGTAATGTTTATTATTATCTGGGTAAAAAAACGGAAGCCGCTGCTGCTTATTATGAAGCAGCCGCTATTTTGATTCGTCTGGGGAAAATTGAACGTGCAAGCAACTTGATGGGCACATTAAGTTTGCTCGATACCACTAAAGCAAGACAACTGCTGGATTTGCTGGACGCGGCACGGTAATCAAACCAGTTTTTTTATGGCGTGTAGATTCCCAGGCGCTGTCCCAGCTTTACTTCTTTGCCCGGAGTTATGAGTGCGTCCAGTTTGAACCGTGCTGTGGTTAGCACAATCACCGTTGAACCCAGGTTGAAACGCCCCATTTCCTGGCCACGTTCTAGAGTGACTTCGCCTTTTTTATAATCAAAATGATTGATCTTTCTGCCGACTGCCGTGATCAGTCCATGCCAGACAGTTTCGATGGCGGAGACGTTAATCGCACCGACCAGAATCATCACCATCGGGCCGTGCTCGGTTTCAAAAAAACAGGCGCAACGTTCGTTGCGGGCAAACAGGCGTGGAATGGTATTCACGGTGTGATTCGCTACGCTGAAGAGACGTCCCGGAATATAAGCCATGTGCGTCAACACACCGCCGATCGGCATGTGGATGCGGTGGTAATCTCTGGGTGAAAGATAGATCGTCGCAAAGTTGCCGTTCTGAAAAGGTGCGGCGCGTTCTTCATCGCCACCGACCAGTTCTAGCAGGCTGTAGTCGTGACCTTTGGCCTGAAATACCCGGCCGTTTTCTATTTTCCTGGCCTGGCTGACAGAACCATCAACCGGACACAGCCAGGAATTTTCAGTCTCAGCGAAAGGTCGGCATTCAGGTTTTAAGGCGCGGGTAAAAAAAGCATTCAGACTTTCGTAGGCGTATTTATCTTCCTCAATGGCTTCGTGCATTTTGACGGCGTGTAATTTTGTGTAAGCACGAATAATAAAATTTTTCGCCGGCGTGAATTTAATGCGCGCCAGTTTGAACATCAACCACGAAATACCGTGGTGAGGCAGGAAATAAAACGGTGTGGACTTAAGGTAGTCGCTGAATGATGCTTTCATATTAATTAGTGATGCATATGTGCGCTGTGGTCGTGAGAATTATGGTCAGTGTTTTGGTTTTTCACCGGCACCACCAGCTTAATGATGTCGTCATTTTCCAGTTTTAAATCCAGATTGACCTGATCACCGGCTTTCAGTTTTTTTACCGGGTTGAACAACATGATGTGATGGCTGCCTGCTTCCAGCACCAGTTTACCTTTGGCTGGTATGGTCAAAGTGTCCATGTGCTGCATGGTCGCCATGTCATTTTTCTGTTGCGTCTGGTGAAACGAAATGCGAGTAAAATTTTCAGACGTGGCGGAAACAACTTTTACCTCTTGATCACCTGGGTTGTTAATTTCCATGTAAGCAACGTTGACCTTACTCGAAGGTGGAGCCTCAGCGATCCATGCGCCCTCAAAAGTCAACGCTGATTCTGCAAGAGCGGACTGGCTGAAAAAGAACAGAGAAAAGAGTACTGACAGCAATGGATATGATTTCATAGATAAAGCCCTCATTAGTGAGGGGCAGATTATAGGCGCTGACCCGCTAACAGGAAAGCACCGTGTGTTTTCATTTGTGCAGGCGGGGACAGGAACCGCTAAAATGCCCGCCCATGACAACAAGTATCAATATCAACCAGCTGGCTGAAGAGCTGCATAGTCTGCGTGACTGTATCCGTTGGGGTGTCAGTGCCTTTAATGCCGCAGAGCTTTCTTTTGTGCAGGGCATGCCCAGTGCACTCGATGAAGCCGTGTATTTATGTCTGGCTGCGTTGCATCTGCCACCTGACTTTAGTGAGAACTATTTCGATTGCCGGCTCACCCTGGTCGAGCGCAAGGCGGTGCTGGCTTATTACCAGCAGCGTAT
>JAOUNI010000099.1 GCA_029881035.1 Gammaproteobacteria bacterium
GGATGCGAAACGGGAAGGTCTAAGTTACCAATTGATATTTCTCGACCCGCCCACGTTTTCTAATTCGAAAAGGATGACGCAAACTTTCGATGTCACGCGTGATCACGTTGAGCTGATTAATTTGACGATGCGTTTGCTGGATGAAGACGGTATCCTGATTTTTTCCTGCAATGCAAAAAAATTCAAGTTGGACATGGTTAACCTGACGGATTATTTCATTCAGGATATTACCGCAATGACTGTATCTGAAGACTTTAAGAAAAAGCCCAAGCACAAATGCTGGTGCATTAGTAAACAGAAAACAGATCCGCTCAAATTTTAGTGTTTAGTGAGAGCTGTAGACTAATCTGGGTTTTGGGCTAAGCAAGGTATTGATGAATTTATCTTCCAGCTCAATTCTAGTTGCCAGGTTTTGTCCCAGATTTGATAGCTGACTAGGAAAGTTCTTGAGTGCATCAGAATTGAGATTATCGGAAAAGTCATATTGATCATTGAAATCAATAGCGGCATTTGTAGTGTTGATGATTTTATGAAAGACAGCATCTGAAAGCTCAGTGATTTCCTGACGACGTTCTACACCCTCTTCGATGCGGCGATAGATTTCAAAATGTCCGGTGGCAATGTAGTCGACCAGATTCTGACAGAAATCCTGTAGCAGTTCTTTTAAAGATTCAAGGCTGTCAGTATCATAATCATCAATATGACTGGTGAGATTGTAATACTGAGATAATACATTGTTGCGTTCTGAGATCAGTTGTTTGATTTCTTTCTGTGTACGAGTACGACGATCAAAATGAGGCTGATTTTTTGTTGTGTTCATAAATAACCCTCCATACCATCTATATCTAGATTGAGTGTCTGAGAATGAGAACCATGTTTACCTATTTAATTTTATTAAATCAAGTATATTGTTGATTTTTTTTATATAGATTATGTGCCTACAACCATCCATATATGTAGTAACATCCTCCACTTGCACATGTAACTAGCTGATTATTAATATTTTATTTATAGTCAGTTAGAGTGCTGACGGTTGATGATTAGAGTTTTATAATATGGCGCTTTTCATTGGAACACTGGCCGTCATTCGACATCCATTATTAGGAGCTTCTGCATAAGGTTTGTTATCTGTGCTCAATAAATTTACACATATAAAGTGTTTCAGGTTTATCGCTTGTGCCGCAATGAGTGGTCTGTGTTCTGCGAGCATGGCTGAAACACTGACGCCTGAGCAGGTCCTGCAAAAAGTGATTGATCACTATCCTTCGATCAATATTGCTGCCATAGAAATTGAGCGTGCCCGGCAGTCGATCAAAGTCGCGAATAGTCAGCTTGGCTGGCAGCTGGATGCGCAGGCGGGTCTCGAACGGGCTGTTGGTTTATTTGGTACGCCGAGCGATAGCCTGTCGTTGGGTGCAGGTATGTCACGTATGCTTGAGTCTGGCTCAAGCCTCGCCTTTGATGCGGGTGTCAGGCGCGAAGATAGTGAAACGGTTTTTAGTCCTGCCATACCCAATCCCGCTACCTCCACCAATTTTGGTGTCAGTTACCGCCAGCCGCTGGCCCAAAATACGGCTTTAAGCACCTTGCAGGAATCCAGAACTGTTGCGGAACTGGATCTCGAAGCCTCAATGGCGGAAAGCGATGAGCTTTATGATCAGTTAGCCTCGAAGGTGATTGACCTGTATTTTTCCGCCTCGGTCATGCTGGCTAAAATTGCGAACATTGATCAGTCGATTGAACGTGCGAAACGTCTGCAACACTATATTAACAATAAGACATCACTGGGCATGTCCGAGGAAAAAGACATTCTACAGGTGAACGCGCAACTGGATGCCCTGCTTGCTGAAAAGAAAAATATGGAGACCGCATGGCTGCAACAGACGGTGGCGTTGAATCGTTTAATGGAGCGTCCCTGGGATTCAGAAATTAATACGACACAAAAATTCAAACAGTCAACAGGTGAGTTTGATAGCTTGCTATCAAAAGCAAGGCAGTACAGTCCAAAAATTAAATTACTGGAATCCAGGCTGGCTTTGGCCGATAGCGCCATTCGCACTCGACGTGAGGAGAGGGAAGACGCGCT
>JAOUNI010000073.1 GCA_029881035.1 Gammaproteobacteria bacterium
CTTGCAGCCCAGAAGAAAGTCGCGTGCTGCTCCTGAATAAGCGCGGCGTGGTCCGGAGAAGTTGCAGGCGATGGTGCCGCCGATGGTGGCACTGTCACCGAATGCCGGCGGTTCGAAGGGCAGCATCTGGCCATGCTGGTCGAGCAGTTTCTCAATGTCTGTTAGTGGTGTGCCGGCGCGGGCGGTAATCACCAGCTCGGTTGGTTCATAACTGAGTACGCCGCGATGGCCCGAGACATCCAGCGTTTCTGCCGGGACCGGGTGGCCATAAAAATGTTTGCTATTGCCGCCGACGATGCAGAGCGTGCTCGACTGTCCTGCACTGGATTTTTCATAAGCACGCTGTATCTGTTGCTGCAGTTGCTGGCTGGTATCAGTGTTCATTCACGCTTCCAGAGGCTTGTTTGTTTTCGTGTTATGCATGTGTCTAAAACCGTTCCAGTTCGGGAAAGGGCAGTTCGCCTTTATGCACATGCATGGCGCCAAATTCTGCACAGCGATGCAACGTCGGCACCGCCTTGCCGGGGTTCAACAAACCCTGCGGGTCGAATGCGGCTTTCACCGCGTGGAACTGCTGCAGCTCGAGAGTGTTGAACTGCACACACATCTGGTTGATCTTTTCCATGCCGACACCGTGCTCGCCGGTGATGGTGCCACCGACTTCGACACATAATTCCAGTATCTTGCCGCCGAATTCTTCGGTGCGCTCGAGTTCACCCGGAATGTTGGCATCATAGAGAATCAGCGGGTGCAGGTTGCCGTCACCAGCGTGGAACACATTGGCGACCGGCAGTTCATATTCTTTGGATAGATCCGCAATTGCTTTTAAAACCCGGGGCAGCTGTTTGCGCGGAATGGTGCCGTCCATGCAGTAATAATCCGGTGACAACCGACCCACGGCAGGGAAAGCTGCCTTGCGGCCTTTCCAGAAAGCCAGCCGTTCGGCTTCGTCTTTCGCGGTGCGCACTTCAGTGGCGCCGCTGTGCTGTAACACTTCGCGCACTTTCAATACATGTTCCGAGACTTCTTCATTGGTGCCGTCGAGTTCGCACAGCAAGATGGCTTCGGCATCGAGCGGGTAACCGGCGTGCACAAAATCTTCTGCGGCACGTATTGCCAGTCGGTCCATCATCTCAAGGCCCGCCGGGATGATGCCGGCGGCGATGATGTTGCCCACCGCTTCGCCCGCTTTAACGACGTCATCAAACGCGGCCAGTAATACCTGGGCGCGTTCCGGTTTGGGCAGCAGTTTCACCGTGATTTCGACGATCACCCCGAGCATGCCTTCGGAGCCGGACATCAGTGCCAGCAGATCATAACCGGCACTGTCCAGACCGCTGCCGCCGATGGTGAGCAGTGCACCGTCGATGGTGATAATTTTCAGTTGCTGGATATTGTGTACCGTGAGACCGTATTTCAGGCAGTGCACGCCGCCGGAGTTTTCCGCGACATTGCCGCCGATGGTGCAGGCGATTTGAGATGAAGGGTCGGGCGCGTAATACAGGCCATATTGATCGGCCGCCTGTGAGATGGCGAGGTTGCGTACACCGGGCTGCACCCGCGCGAGTCGTCGTTTAGGGTCGATGGCGATGATGCTTTTGAATTTGGCGAGGCTGAGTAATACGCCCTGTTCGTGTGGCAGCGCGCCGCCCGAGAGGCCAGTGCCGGCGCCGCGCGCGACCACCGGCACCTGGTGCTGGTGGCACAGCTTGAGGATGTCCTGCACCTGTTCGATGGTCTCCGGTAAAACCACCAGCAGCGGTATCGTACGGTAAGCGGACAGGCCATCACACTCGTAGGGCTTCAGGTCTTCCTGCGCCGATAAGATTGAGTCTGTCGCAACGATCCTGCTCAGGGCATCGACAAGCTCGGTCTTACTGATTGTGGATTCAATTTTTTCAGAGTTATGCATGGTCGTATCACATCTAGACTGCAGCTATCAGGTGTTCGGCTTTAATCGGAGCAGTGCCGTCGCCAGTGCATTTTCATCACCCACGTTGCCGGGGAAAATAACCACCGGCATGTTCGGGTAACGCGGATGATCATCCGGACAGCGCACTACCGAACAGCCAGCGAGGATCTGCCCGACCACCCGTGAGGTGCGCAGTGCCAGGCCGTCACTCAGTACATCGTTGGAGGTGATGCCGCCTTTGCTGATCAGGAAGCCGGTCGTGATCGGCAGGTTGCGCACCACATCCATGAGAAAAGCAGATACCTGTTCACCGAAGGCGAGGCGCGCCTGCTGATCGTCGAACTGTAATTCAAGACGGCTAGTATATATCACTGGCGTCATGTTTTTTGCATGACAGTCTTCAGCCGCTGTGATGATATCTTCCAGCAGTTGCGCGCGCTGATGCAGAATTTTGCCGACATCGATCTCGATGCCTGTGACTCCGGGCTGTTGTAATAACCGGTTTAACTGCTGCGTGGTTTTTGTTACGTGTGAACCGATGATGACGGCGCCGGCCATGTTGTTACGTACATACTCACGCATCCTGTCTGCGGCCACCGGTTGTGGTGGCAGTTGTGCCAGCGCGGTGAGCAGGCTGGCGGCACTGCGAAACAGGAAGCGTTTGCCCTGCGCCGCCGCCTGCATCAGCTGGCTGCAGAAATGATCGAGATCTGCCTGGGTCTCAGCATCCACCGCACAGCAGACATTGTCCTTCAGGGCTAACAGGCGTGGCAGTGAATCACCGCGTACATCCTGTAGCGTAAAACGTTCGACCTCTGCCGCCTTGATGCGGCCAGCGGTTTTCTCTTCGACATAATCGGGCAGGTAACTGTACGAGTAACCGAATACCGAGTCCCGGGCGAATTCGGTCTCATGCACCGGCACGGCCTTACCGTCGACCATCAGGTAATGAATACTGTCGATGGTCTTGCGTCCGCCTTCGAAAAAAGCCGGCACCATGAAGTGTGCATCGAACGGACCCAGTTGTTCGGCGATGACATCGGTCTCTACCGGGTAGTGACCGCGTAGCGTGGAATCGGAACGGCTGACCAGTAACGGATTGATGTGGATGCCCTCGGCCGCCAGTTCATCAAGCGCGGTACGCAGGTTGATGCAGACTTTTTTGGTCAGTTCAGCCGCCTGTGTCGCGCTCATGCCACGGGTGTTGGTGAGCACGAAGAACAGTGGCGCTGCATCCTGTAGGCCCTGTTTCAGTGTCGCCACATCCCAGCGGGTCAGCAACAGACAGCTGTGAACGGTCTGTGAGCCCGTCGGGTCATCATCCAGGACAATGATTTTCGTCTCTGCTGCACTGTTTTCACTCATGACTACATGCTCCGTTTCTAGCGGTTAGGCCAAGGGTATTCAGGCGGCTTTCCTGCTGCCCAAAAAACCATCGATAGTCGATACCATGGCATCGGCTGTGATGCCGTTGAACTCCATGATCTCGGCAGGCGAAGCCGTGGTTTCGCCGCGTTTCCAGCAGAAAGTGTCGCGTTTTGGCGCACGGGTACGTACCAGTACCGGTTCCAGTGATGCACTCGGGCCACCACTGACGGCGAGTAATGCGTCTGCGTCGAACAGCGCGTTAAAGTGGTCATCATCCATAAACTTGTTGTCGGGTTCTGATACCGTATCCCAGGCGATGTCGCTCGGGCGATACAGACGGCGCGGATTGACCACGGCAACAATGCGTACCTTGTAACCTTCTTTTTCCAGCTTGTCTTTGGCTTCGAACACCGGCAGGAAGATCATGTCACCGGTGACGGCAAATACCACGGTGCCCTTGCTACCTGCTGTGGATTCATAGATAGTCGCTGCGCCGTTTTCCATGGCGCAACGGGATTCTTCCAGCGTCATGTAAACCGGTAGCGGGCTCTTCGAGGCGATGATCACCATGCACTTGTTGTAGCTGGCCGTGGCATATTCATACGCGACCTGGATCGAGTTCGCGTCACATGGGAACAGCGGGTAGGAGTTGCCGTTGCGCATCATCGCCGCAAAATAGTTTTCGATTTCCGGACGCTGATGGGTCCAGCCATTACGGCCCTGCTCCAGCGCGCCAGCAGTAAACATGCTGACCAGTGACGGTGTCTTGCGGCGCAGCTCGGCCATCGCCTGTGCCACGGTCTGCATGATAGGCCAGCCGTTGATCGCGAAAGACTCATAAGATAACCAGATGGAACGTGAACCGAACAGTGCCAGACCTGCAGCAAAACCGGCGCAGGCATCTTCATTCAGCGGTTCGTAACACTGGCCGTTAGGCTCCTGGTTATACAGCGGGTCCTGGGTCGGGTGGCGTATCTTCAGGGCATCATTGATGTTTTTCATCGCAGAGGCTTCGTTGCCATCGGCATTGGTGACGACATATTTCTCATCGGATAAACCGACCTGTGCAACCAGCGCGCCCATGGCGGTCGCCGGTACGGCTTTATCGGTTTTGGCAAACTCGTTCATCGTCAGTGTTGGCAATGGCGTGAATTTGAGCTCGCCTTCGGTGACCACGGTTTTTGCAGCAGGACCGCCACCGGCACGGCGCAGGTTGTCGCGCACCAGCTGCCAGGCTTCGGGCGGCAGGGCACGGCGTTGCAGGCCGTCGATGATGTGCGGCTGATCCAGCGTATCGGCCGGATAAAGATTGTGTGACTTGGCGCCGGTGGTATGTACGCCAGTGCCTTTCAGTTGCTTGATGATAAAGGCAGTCAGTTTTCCGCCCATGGCCGATTTTGCTGCGGCATCGATACCGGTCAACACGGCTTTGGTAAAGGCCAGACGCTGGGTCAGCGAGAAACGGCTGCTGTCGACATAAGCACCGGTCTGATCACTGTCATCAAAATCTTTGGCATCGACCAGGATAACTTCTTTAAAGCCGTGGCCTTTCCAGTAGGCGGTCATCTGCGCATTATCAAACAGTGAAACCATGGAATGATGTTCCTGTGAGTAACCGTTCCAGATCAGCGTGGGTAAAAAATTGGTCACTTCGGGATAAGCCGTGTTGAAGTGCATCATCGAATTTAAAACGTAAGGTTCGCCCATGCCGCCGTCACCGATGGTGACCGGAAATAATTTATCGCGGTGTAGGTAAGCACCCGCCATGGCGAAATGCTGGCCCTGACCCAGTGGGCCGGCGGGCGCCAGCAGGCCTGGGATTGCGCCGGAGAGATGACCGAGCAGGCCGTGTTTTTCACGGAAGCGTTGCATCATGTCGTCCATATTATGGATGCCCATTTCTTCCAGCGAGCAGTCGAGAAACATCGACGAATAGAAGCCAGGCGCGTGGTGGCCGACTTCGGTCACGATATTGGTATGACCCAGCATCATTAGCGAGGCATGTGCTTCTGCACTGGAGGCAAAACCACCCGGGTGGCCGCTGCCTTTGGAGCCGGTCACTTGCAGCGTGAGGTAGCGCAAAGCGTCGGCTGCCAGCAAAGTCTGGTATACGCTGGCATCATCGGCACTGTTGCCGATAGCGTTCTGGCCTTCAGCGATGACGGCCTTGGCAGCGTGTTTGTCGAACTCGGGCCATTTTTCACCGAAGTGTTGAATGCCCTGGCAGAAAGCCGGGATAGTGGAATTGTTATTGCTGCTCATAGCGTCGCCCTCGTAAAGTCTGTTACTGTCTAGTAAGCCTTGTTTCACATTGTAATCAATGTTTCATAATGTGAAATTTAGGTGGTAAATAAAAAGTGGCACATATATTCGTACCACCCGTATTTATCGCTTGTGTAAACCTTAGCTTAGACATTATAATTTTGCAATACATAATCGTTTTCACAATATGAAATAATATCATGTCAACTATTCAAGTTATTGATCGTAGCGTCAGTCTTCTCGATGCGATAAGCCAGTATGAAGCGCCGGTTAGTTTGAAAATACTCTCTGCTGATACTGCTTTGCATCCATCCACTGCTTTCCGCATTCTTGGCGCTTTAATGGAAGCGGGTTTTGTCGAAAAAGATAGTGCGGGTCATTACATGTTAGGGAAAAAACTGGTGCGTTTGGCGAGCAAGGTAAGGCGTGGCGTTGATTTGCGAGAACAGGCACTCGACGTTATGGAGGCACTGCGTGATGCTATTGGAGAAACCGTCAATCTCACTGTGCGTGAAGGCGACGAGGTTATCTATATTGAGCGTGTGACCCCAAACCGGATGATGCGTGTCGAGCAGGTGATTGGCAGTCGAGCGCCGTTGCATGTTACCGCGGTTGGTAAATTGATGCTGGCTGAGTTAGGTGATGATTTCATTCACGCTTATGCCGGTCGTACTGGTCTTAAAGCTTATACAGTGCATACTGTTTCCACGGAGCCGGATCTTCTCAATCTAGTTCACCAGGTGCAGGCGCAGGGTTTTGCTTACGATAATGAAGAAGCCGAAGAGGGTGTTGGCTGTATTGGTGTTTTGATTTATGACAACAGTAAAAATGTTGTTGCAGGTCTGTCTATCTCAGCTCCGATCGAACGTCGCAAAGAAGAGTGGGTGAAGTTGGTGAGGGCAGCAGGCAATAAAATATCCGAACGGCTTGGCGCCTAGTTCCGTTATTGATTTGAGCTAATTCATTTGATTGTTGTCTGCAAAAAAAGTGTTTTTTAGAGCAGTGAGCAGTTAGATTTGTCATTGTGCAGCAGAAGTGCATGTTAGAATTCGTTTTACATTGTATCAATATAAATTTTAGAGGTTAAAGATCATATGCTACGTAAGGCATTAATATTTATTTTAGCGATTGCACCACTTTCAACGGCGTCAGCAGCAGCGATTGATTTTCGTCTGGGCGGAAAAATGGCCGAGGTGATGTACAAGACACAAGATGCAAGCTTTGGTTATGGCGGCGCAGATATGGGTTTGGGTCTATTTATAAACGAAAATGATGACTTGCTGGTTTCAGGTTCAATACTGGTGTCGGGAAGCAGTCAAGGCGATGTGAGGGGGCTGCATTTTGGAGTAGGTGCAAAAATCTATGCAGGTATTTTGGATTTTCCTTCTCCTGTAGATAATCAGAATGGTGGTGCATTGGCGATTGGTGCGCAGGTTCGTTATGTGTTTCCAGGTAAAATGCCGATAGCAATATTGCTGGAAGGTTTTGGTGCGCCGAATGTAACTAGTGTTTCAGATTTTAAAGGTATAAAAGAAATCAGGCTTGCTCTTGAAATAGAAATAACTCCGAGCGCAAGAGCTTATATTGGTTACCGTAGCCTTGAAGTTGATCTGAGTAATGGTCTGGTTAAAGATAATACGATTGAGCTTGATGACCGGGGTCATGTTGGCGTGCGCTTTGCCTTTTAGTCCTGATTCTGTGATTTAACTGAGATATTAAAAAGACGAGCCATGCTCGTCTTTTTTTGTGCTGAGATAACCTGGAGGGGGTATGCAGGAAATAAAAAGATTGCAGGAGATTATGCGGGCCTTGCGTGATCCAGAGGCAGGCTGTCCCTGGGATCAGAAACAGGATTTTTCGACGATTGCACCTTATACCATTGAGGAGGCTTATGAAATTGCAGATGCTATTGAGCGGGGTGATATGCATGACCTCAAGGATGAGCTGGGTGATTTGCTGTTTCACGTGGTTTTTTATGCGCAGTTAGCCAGCGAACAGAATGAGTTTTGTTTTGACGATGTGGTTAAAGCGGTTAACGATAAGCTGGTTCGGCGGCATCCGCATGTTTTCTCTGATAACAAGGCCGGAACCGATGAGGAGCTGTTGCAAGCATGGGAGCAGCAAAAAGCCAGTGAGCGCGAGGGTAAAGGCAGGCCTGATGTAGCAACCAGTGCGCTGGATGGAATTGCAGCGACATTACCCGCATTGAAGTGGTCGGAAAAAATCCAGAAGCGTGCGGCGCATACCGGTTTTGACTGGGCTGAGCTGGCACCGGTGTTTGAAAAGCTGAATGAAGAGATCGCCGAACTGAGGCACGAAGTCGATGTTGAAACTAATCACGAGCGCATCATCGATGAGATGGGGGATGTGTTGTTTTCCTGTGTGAATTTATCGCGCCATCTTGGTGTCAGTGCAGAACAGGCCCTGCGTCAGGGTAACCGCAAGTTCATCGGGCGTTTCCAGCAAATGGAAAAGATGATTTCGCGAGATGATCGCACTA
>JAOUNI010000034.1 GCA_029881035.1 Gammaproteobacteria bacterium
TGAGTTTGATGGTAAAGCCGATGTGTTTCAGTGCATCCTGAAATTTAAGTTGTTGCTCATCGCCACGATCAATGGCATAAGCGATGGCAGAAACAATTTCACCTTCAGTGCTGATGCGCTGCCAGAGTTTTCGATAATTAAACTGGCGTGCATAAGCATCGCGAGTGGTGTAATAGATGTTTTGCACATCAGCAAAAATAGCAATTTTTTTCACGGTAACCTATTAGTATAGTATTTTAACTTTTAACAAGGTTAACATAATAGCTGTTATGTATTCGAGATGTTCTCTTCTGGAAGCTTAGTGTCGTAATGTGTTAGACTTTTGTCATTAATTTATAGCTACGGACCAGGAATGCTGATTCTATAATTTATTCCATCAACTTTATGCAGTCATTCGGCGAAAAAGTTTATATTGTTTTAGTGAGTGTTCATGGTCTTATCCGTGGCCATGATCTTGAGCTCGGTCGTGATGCAGATACTGGCGGTCAGTCGAAATATGTAGTTGAACTCGCTGTTGCTCTCGGTCAGCATCCTGCAGTGGCACGCGTCGATTTATTAACTCAGCGTGTGGTTGATCAGAATGTACATCCGGATTATGCAAAACCTACAGAACAGTTATCTGACAATGTTCAGATCGTTCGCATAGACTGTTGTGAAACTGAATATCTTCCTAAGGAGCAGTTATGGGATTATCTGGATATTTTTTCAGACAATGCCCTGAGTTACATCCGAGATCAGCAGATTTCGCCCGATTTTATTCACAGTCACTATGCTGATGCCGGTTATGTAGGAACCCGTTTATCCAGTCAGTTAGCTATTCCATTAGTCTATACCGGACACTCGCTTGGGCGTGTCAAACGACGTCGTTTATTGGCTAGTGGCGTCAATCGTGAAACCATCGAACAGCGTTATAACATAACCAGACGTATTAATGCTGAGGAAGATGCGCTCGGTGCTGCCGAGCTGGTTATTACCAGTACCAGTCAGGAAATTGAAGAACAGTACGAGTTATATGATTATTATCGGCAGGAATTAATGCGAGTTATTCCGCCGGGCACTGATCTGGTGCGTTTTCATCCACCTGTGGGTGATGAATATCAAAGCGAAATCTATCAGTCATTAAAACGTTTTTTAACTCAGCCGGATAAGTCTATCATCCTTGCGCTTTCACGGCCCGATCAGCGAAAAAATATTCATACGTTGCTCGCTGTTTATGGTGAGTCGCCAGAGTTGCAGGAGCGTGCCAATCTTGTCGTGATCGTTGGTAATCGTGATGATATTCGAGATATGGAAGAAGGCGCACAGGAAGTATTAACCGATCTGATTATGTCTATCGATTATTATGATTTGTACGGCAAAGTAGCTTACCCTAAACAGCACCAGCCCGATGATGTGCCCCTGCTTTTTCGTATAGCGGCTTTATCGAAAGGTGTATTTATTAATCCTGCACTGACTGAACCCTTCGGTCTAACGTTGATTGAATCAGCAGCGTCCGGTTTACCTATCGTCAGTACTGAAGATGGTGGTCCGCGCGATATTGTCGCAAACTGTAAAAATGGTTATCTGATAAATCCACTAGATAAAGCCGAAATGGCTAAATATTTACTTAGTGTTATCAATAACAAAGATGAATGGACTGTGTTTGCAGACAATGGTATCAATGGTGTGAAAAAACATTACTCATGGCAGGTTCATGTAGATAAATATATGGAGCAGATTGAAAATCTGTTGGTTCACACTCAGGCGGAGGATCTGGCTTCGGATAAATCTGAACTGATGCGCCGTCATTTACTGCATCACGATCGAGCTATATTTAGCGACCTGGATCAAAATTTACTGGGAGATCTAGATATTTTGAAACCCTTCGTTGAAGTGATTAAGAATAATCGTAAATGTGCCAAGTTTGGTATTGCCACGGGGCGACGTCTGGATTCAGTGCTGCATCAGTTAAAACTGGTTGGTATACCTCAGCCTGATGTACTAATTACCAGTCAGGGTACTGAAATTTATTATGCACCTAATCTGTCACGAGATTCTGCCTGGACAGAACATATTGATTACCTGTGGAGGCCCATGGCAGTGAGGCGTGTGCTTGCCGATCTTCCAGGTCTTAAGCTACAACCCTGGAACGAACAAAGCCGTTTCAAAATTAGTTATTACATTGATCCAGAAATAGCACCAACAACAGAGGAAATTATCAGCTTATTACATCAGCATGATATAACGGCGAACGTGTTGCATTCTTTTGGTTTATTCCTCGACATCATTCCCATTCGAGCTTCAAAGGGCTACGCACTGAGATGGTTTGCGGATCATTGGGATATTCCGCTGGAACATATTCTGGTAGCAGGTGGTTCTGGTGCTGATGAAGATATGATGCGCGGCAAAACGCTAGCCGTCGTCGTCGCTAACAGACATGACGAAGAGCTTTCAGAATTAATGGATCAGGAGCGGGTTTACTTTGCCAGAAAACCATTTGCAGGCGGCATTATTGAGGCAATTGATTATTATGATTTTTTCGGTAGTTGCAAGGTGCCGCAAGCATGACGCGATTGCTTTTATGCACTGACCTGGACCGCACTTTGCTACCCAATGGCACACAACCGGAGTCGGAGCAGGCTAGAGAGTTATTTAGTCAGCTGGTTGCTCGACCTGAAGTAACACTGGTATACGTTACAGGTCGTGATCCCATGTTGATTGAAGAGGCCTTCAATGAATACACTATTCCTCGTCCTGATTACGTTATTGCAGATGTAGGCGCCAGCATTTATCAGTTAATCCACACAAAATGGCAACACTGGCCAAAATGGGATAACCACATTAGCCGATTGTGGGGAGCATATTGTCATGCTGATCTGAAATTATTATTGCAGCCGATCCGAGAACTTGAATTACAGGAAGAGAGTAAACAGAGCGCTTATAAATTAAGTTATTACGTGTCATTGCAAATACCGCATGAGCTGCTCTTGCAGAACGTCACCAGAATTATGGCAGAAAATGATGTCAACGCAAATTTAATCTGGAGCATCGATGAACAGAAAGATATTGGTTTGCTCGACATACTGCCCGGTAATGCAGGCAAGCGTGAAGCTATAGAATTTTTAATGACACAGCTTGGTTTTAATTATGATGAAGTTGTCTTTGCTGGTGATAGTGGTAACGACATATCTGTAATGTCGAGTCCTGTTCAGGCTGTATTAGTCGCAAATGCTAGCGAAGAAGTAAAACAAGCGGCTCGGCAACAAGCCGAAGCCAATGGTTGTGTGCATCAGCTGTATTTAGCGAAAGGAGATTTCCATGGTTTAAATGGCAATTACAGTAGCGGTATACTGGAAGGCGTCGCCCACTATATGAATCAGGTTGAGTCCTGGTTGTGGAGTAAAACATGAGTCAGCCAACCAGGCCAGTAATATTTGGTGAAGTATTATACGACTGTTTTCCTGATGGCAGGCAGGTACTGGGTGGTGCACCATTTAATGTTGCCTGGCATTTGCAGGCATTCGGCCTCAAGCCTTATTTTATATCGCGTATCGGTGATGATGAACTGGGCAGGAAAATAAAATCAGCTATGACCAGTTGGGGTATGGATGTTAGTGGTTTACAGGTGGATCCTATGCACCCCACAGGTACAGTGGAAGTCAGTATTGAAAACAATGAGCCCAGTTATGAAATCGTTAATCACAGAGCGTGGGACTATATCGGTTATGAAATCAGCCGTAATGATATTGAACACGGGATTTTATATCACGGTTCACTGGCGCTAAGGAATGCAATATCCAAAGCCACGTTGGATAAAATTAAAAAAGAATTTTCTTTGCCAATATTTATCGATGTCAATTTAAGATCGCCCTGGTGGCAGAAAGATTTTATAGGTGAATTAATAGAAGATGGCCAGATAATAAAACTAAATGAACATGAGCTTAGCTTGATTGTGCCCAATCAGGACAATCTAAAAAGCCGGGTTCAATATTTGATTGAAAATACAAAGATTAAAACATTGATTGTAACGCGTGGTGCAGCAGGAGCGATTGCTGCTCTGTCTTCCGGTGAATATTTCCATATAGAGGCGGAAAATATAACAAATCTGGCTGATACTGTAGGTGCAGGTGACGCATTTAGCAGCGTGTTATTGCTGGGTACTATCCGAAAATGGCCATTATCACTGGCTATGGAACGCGCACAACAGTTTGCCAGCCGGATTATAGCTATCCAGGGTGCGACAACTGAAGACAGACATTTTTATGATGTGATTATCAATAACTGGGATTTATAAATAGTTATGTACGAACAGGTCTCCCATTCATTACTCAATGATATTTTGATCAGGCTAAAACCCGAGATCAATGAAACCGAATTGCGTCATTTTTATACACGTCTTGGTGCCAATTTCTATGCCATTTATTCATTGTTTCAAATCTTATACGGCAATCGTGATGACTTTGAAGATCAGGCTTTTCGTCTGGTTGAAACACTGGCACTTAAATATATTGAACGCTCTGCCAAATTAAAACTGAATGATCTTGATCGTGAAAAAAATCACAACTGGTTTCTGAGTGAAAAATGGGTTGGTATGGCCTTGTATACCGATGGCTTTGCAATGAACTTGCAGGGTTTAAAAAATAAAGTTACTTATTTTCAGGAGCTGGGTATTAATATGATTCATATCATGCCGATCCTGCAGTGTCCTGAAGGTAAAAGTGATGGGGGTTACGCGGTCAGTGACTTTAGACATGTTGATCAACGCATCGGCAGCAATGAGGATCTCGCTGAGCTCAGTGAAGAATTGCAAAAACAGGAAATTTTGTTAACTCTCGATGTTGTGGTCAATCACACGTCCAGCGAACATGAGTGGGCGTATAAGGCCTGCGCGGGTGATAAAACTTATCAGGATTATTATTACGTTTTTGATAACCGTGAAATCCCCGACATGTTTGAACAAACCATGCCGGAAATTTTTCCGGAAACATCGCCGGGTAACTTTACCTGGAATGATGAAATGCAAAAATGGGTGATGACGGTGTTCAATGATTTTCAGTGGGATTTGAATTACAGCAATCCTGCCGTGCTGATCGAGATGATTGATATCATTTTGCACTGGGCTAATCGAGGTGCCGATATTATTCGCCTGGATGCAGTTGCTTTTCTCTGGAAAAAAATTGGCAGCACCTGCCAGAACGAGCGCGAAGCCCATCTGTTATTGCAGTTGATGAAAGACTGCTGCCAGGTTACGGCACCGGGTGTGTTGTTTATTGCGGAGGCCATCGTCGCACCCAGTGAAATTATCAAATATTTTGGCGAAGATGCCATTAACGCCAAAGAATGTGAAATTGCTTATAACGCTACCTACATGGCGCTACTGTGGGATGCTGTCGCGACGCACAATGCCCAGTTACTGTATCAGGGTCTGAAAAGTCTGCCCGATAAACTGGAGCGTGCCACCTGGTTAAATTACATTCGATGCCATGATGACATCGGTCTGGGTTTTGATGATAACGATATCGTGGCGGTTGGTTACAATCCACGGCAGCATCGTAAATTTCTTATTGATTACTACACCGGCAATTTTGAGGGGTCATCTGCCCGAGGTTTGTCATTTGGCAGTAACCAGAAAACCGGCGATGTGAGAATTTCCGGTTCACTGGCATCACTGGTGGGGCTTGAGTCGGCAATCGAGGCGAATGATGAACAACAGATTGACTTTGCAATCAAACGAATCCTGTTGCTGCATAATTTGATTTTATCTTTTGGTGGTATCCCGCTGCTTTACTATGGTGATGAAATCGGTACGTTAAATGATTGTCACTATCTTGATGATGAACATAAGGCACATGATTCACGCTGGGCGCATCGTCCAAATTTTGACTGGGATAAAGCGGATAAAAGACACATACCGGGCAGCATCGAACATCGAATTTTTACTGGTCTGAAAAAAATGATCGCAATCCGAAAAGAAATTCCCGCATTTGCGGATTTCAATAATCGTGAACTGATTCCACTGGAGAATCCGAACCTGTTTGCGTTCACACGTTTTAATCTGAGTCGCCCGAGTGGTCGCGTGCTGGTGGTTTGTAATTTTGATGCGAGCCCTCAGTATCTGGACCTCAGTAACCACAGCATCAAGGCAATACTGGGTTATGGCCAAATCAGGGATCTGTATACCGGTGACACACCGGCCATGTTCAAGCAGCAACTGGTTATACCGCCTTTCCAGTTTTACTGGCTGAGCGATCAGTTTTAGCTATGGCATAGCTAAAAAAAAGGGGCGGAAATTTCCGCCCCTGTTCTGTTACTTTTGCGAATTGACTACGCCGCGTTTTGAGTTGTGCGGCGCGGACGATTCTGCGAGGATTGATTTTGTGATCGGCCCTGATTGCCCGCACGCGCACCATAAGATGAGCGTTGTTTGTTCTGATCCGAGGCCGATCTGTTGCCCGCAGGTTTTCTTGCACCCTGTGGCTGATTGCCACGTCCACGATTAATGGGTTCGGCCTTAATCGAAGGATCGGGTTCATAGCCTTCAAGCACCACTTTAGGTATCTCACGTTTTAATAGACGCTCGATATCTTTCAGCAGTTTCAGTTCATCTACGCACACCAGTGACATGGCTTCGCCTTCATTACCGGCGCGGCCGGTACGGCCAATACGGTGCACATAATCTTCAGCAATGTTCGGCAACTCGTAATTAACCACGTGCGGTAACTGATTAATATCCAGCCCGCGCGCGGCGATGTCGGTAGCAACCAGCACACGAACCTTGCCGGATTTAAAATCGGCCAGTGCTTTGGTGCGTGCGCCCTGACTCTTGTTGCCATGAATGGCGGCGGCAGTAATGCCATCGGTATTCAGCTGCTCGGCCAGACGGTTAGAGCCATGTTTGGTACGGCTGAATACCAGAACCTGTTTCCAGTTGTTCGAACCAATCAGGAAAGACAGCAGTTCACGTTTACGATTTTTGTCGATAGGGTGAACCACCTGGGTAATGCGTTCAGCCGTTGTGTTGCGCTGGGCCACTTCCACCAGCGCGGGCGTGTTGAGCAGGTCGTGTGACAACTTTTTGATCTCATCTGAAAAAGTTGCTGAGAACAATAAGGTCTGTTTCTGTTTGGGCAGCAGTGCCAGTACTTTGCGGATATCGCGAATGAAACCCATGTCGAGCATGCGGTCAGCTTCGTCGAGTACCAGAATTTCTACTTTGGAAAGGTCGACCGTTCTCTGGCTGACGTGATCCAGCAAACGGCCCGGTGTCGCCACCAGAATATCGACGCCGCTACGCAGCTTCTGAATTTGGGGATTAATTTTTACCCCGCCAAAAATCACGGTGGATTTTAATGGCAGGTGTTTACCGTAAAGAATGACACTTTCTTCAACCTGTGCCGCCAACTCACGTGTGGGCGTCAGCACCAACGCGCGGATCGCGCGACGGCTGTTTTCCGGTTTGGCTGATTCCATTAAGCGCTGTAATAAAGGCAGAGTAAAACCGGCGGTTTTGCCCGTGCCGGTCTGCGCGCCACCCATAATGTCACGACCTTCGAGGATGTGAGGAATGGCTTGCAGTTGTATAGGTGAGGGAGTGGTATAGCCTTTTTCGGATACAGCACGGAGTAATTCGGCCCGTAAGCCGAGTGATTCAAATGACATATTATAATTTTCTCTTGGGATCGGCCCACCCAATTCATGCGATTTGGGATGGTCTAGGCGGAAACGTGTTTTTGTATTTCGAGGTGAATCTGAAGTGATTACCGCGGTGAAAAAAGGTGCAGACCAACGTGCACCAGAAATTGAACATGCATTATACCTGAAACATTGTTAGAAAGGTGAGCTTTGACTAATGCGAAGTTAATGCTCCTTTTGTTACTTAATATTCTATTGTACTTGACTATAACGAGGTTGCTGGTGACCATGTTGTTAGAGAATAGAAACAGGTAGTGTTACTTTATGGTGATATTGATATGACTGATAAAGAAGAATTAATTAATATTGATGAAAATCCATTTCCGACTGCCGCGCAGGATGTTGAAGCTGCTGGCCTGACGGTTGATACTCCGCAGACACGTTCATCTACCTATCAACTGGCTTATACCGATCAGGAATTTTTACTGCGTGATGAATTACGACCGGTGCGGTTACAGCTGGAATTACTTAAACCTGATTTGATACAGAGTGAAGAGGGTATTGAGTCAACTATTGTGATCTTTGGTAGCGCTCGCATTCCTGAACGATCAACGGCTGAAAAGCGATTGAAAAAAGCTACGCGATTGGCCGGTGAAAATCCCGATGATGCCCGTTTGCAACGGCGCATGATTATCGCCCAGCGAGTTTTAGATAACAGCCGTTATTACGATGAAGCACGTGAGCTCGCTTCAATTATTACTGAGGCGACGTTGTCGCAGGGTCGTTGTGAGATGGTGGTTATTACCGGAGGTGGCCCGGGTATTATGGAAGCGGCCAATCGTGGTGCTATGGAAGCTGGTGGAAAAAGTATTGGCCTTAATATTGTATTGCCGTTTGAGCAACGTCCCAACGCTTACATCACCCCGGAACTTTGTTTTCAGTTCCATTATTTTGCTATTCGTAAAATGCATTTTCTCAAACGCGCCCGGGCGCTGGTCGCCTGTCCCGGTGGTTTTGGTACTATGGATGAATTATTTGAAACGATCACCTTGATACAAACACGTAAAATTAAACCTGTACCGATTTTGTTATTAGGCAGCGACTACTGGCGTCGTATTATTAATTTTCAGGCAATGGTTGATGAAGGTACGATTGATGAGACAGATCTGGGTTTATTCAGATTTGTCGATTCAGCTGAAGAAGCCTGGCAGGTGATTAAAAAATATTACGATTTGTAATAGATGCTCATGCCTATCCGGATAACGGTAATACCCTGTAGCTAAAACTATCGTCATCGCTTAACGCTCGAATGTATACAGAATATCCGCACCCTGATATTCACCGCTTTCTGCTTTGATCTGCCATTTGCTGGAAATTTTGTAACGTAGCGTCAGCGTATTGAAAGCTTCAACCAGACCGACGCCATAACTGACGTAAAGCCGGGGCGATAGATAACGACCGACCACCAGTGAAGCCTGGTCGCCTTCGTCACTGCTCTCCACCCGCATCTCGTCCAGTCCAAAACGGTCACCGATGGTGCGTGCCAGATGATCGCCACCGGCCAGCCCCATTGCCAGTGCGGCTTTGGCCATCATCGCGCCTTCTTCACCCGAAGCATTTTCAATGGGGGCACCGAGTAGCAGATAAGCAAGCATGTCGGTTTGACCCATGGCAGGCGTTGAAAACAGTTCCAGCTGGGGTTGTTGCAGACTGCCTCTGACTTTGATGCCAGTGGTGATGGTGCCGACGTGGCGCACAGCGCGTAAATCCAGTCCCGGGTTGGAAGGTGGCCCGCCGGTAAAAAGCAGGCGGCCGAGTTCAATATCAAGGCGTTGACCGTAGGCGCGATAACGTCCTTCTGGAATGTTGATTTCGCCGGTGGCTTTGGTGAGGTATCCGGGTTCATCTTCCAGCAGTACACTACCACCCAGTCGGCCTTCAAAACCAAATCCAAAAAAATGCACTCGCTCACCCAACGTCAGTCGAATTTTGGTATCGATCAGCCAATTATTTTCAGCCGGTTTTTCACCGCCAATAATTTCTGCGTCTTCTGAGACACGTACTGCCGTGGTGATGTCTTTGGGCTGCAGTTTGGCCTGCGGAACGTGGATGTTACCGCGTATTTTAATATTGTGATTTTTCTGTTCGATTTGTAAATCGGGAGAGATCACGATCCGTGCTTCAGGAATCTGTGCAACTTCAAATTCATTGCCCTTGATACTGATTGCCGTTGGCCAGCCGTCATCACTATTTAAAAGGGTTTGCCCCTTGATGATCAGGTCGCCTTCACCGGAATGTGCTTTAAGGCGGAAGCCGAATTTTTCAGAGCCCTGACTCTGGCTATTTAGGCTGAGTTGCGTGATGTTCAATCCGAGTCGCGGAATACGCAGAGCTGCATTGAGTAGCTGTGCCTTGCCGCTGAGTTGCGGTTGAGTGAGTGTTCCGTTGATGGAGAGATTCAGGCTGATTTCGCCTTTAAGGTCCTGTATCTCTGGCAACAGCGCTTCGATTAAACCCATGTCATGAACAGAGAGCTGTATACCGGCGTGTAAACTCTGATGTTGATAGTTAAGTGTGAGTAACTGCGCTCCCGGTAATTCAGCTTTAAAGTGAAAGCGATCACCGTTGCTCATGGCAACCTCAGCACTGCTATTAATTCCCTGTTCATTCATGGCGAATGCCACAGTACCACCTTGATATTCCCAAAGTTCACGTTCACCTTCCAGTAGCGGGTAACTGACTGTACCCGGTAGCAGTTCAATTTTGCCGTTTCCTAGAATTTGTTCAGGTCTTTGAATACTCAGCTCAGCGTTGGCGTTGATCTTGCCGTTTAGTTTCAGGTCCGCCGGTAACCATGGAGCGAACAGCATCAGAGGTATTTGTTCGGCATCGATTTTTGCCTGCCAGAGTTCATCGTGCCGATGCAATCGTATGCATACCTCGCCATCGTTACTCGCTAAACAGATGGGTTCAGTCCGGATAGTATTTTCAGTTATATCGAGACTGGCGGGTGTTTTTAGCTGCCAGTGATAGATCTGCTGACTGTCGAGCTCAATTTTTTCTAAACGCCCGTGCCAGCCCTGTGCGTCTGTGATGCTTTGTAGTTCGGCCAGCGCGGTGAGTTTTTCAGAGATCGCTTTTATCTCAATCTGTTGACCAGTGCTGGTGATAGCCAGTGACTGCCAGGAGGAACCGGCTAACTCCAGCGACTGTGCAGCAAGATTAATATCAAGCTGCTGCCACTGCAAAAAATCCAGATTCAGGTTTCCGTTGACTGTACCAACACGATAATCCGACAGTGCCAGCATCTGGCCTTTGAAGCTTGTTTGAATGCCAGGGGCATCATATGGCCCGGTGAAACGACCTTCCGCGTGAAGCTGCCCTTGAGCCTGAGGGTAAAGTTCAGCCAGATTGTCGGCAGTGATTGACCAGTCCAGATTTAGCCTCTCAGCTATCCGACCTTTAGCATTTACCTGAGATTTACCCGAGTGAAAGTCGAGCAGGGCAATGTCGAGGCCATTGTCGTGCCAGTTCAACTTACTTTTGAGAGAGACCGGGTAATTTCGCAACTTACCCGTCAGCTGCGTGATATCCACTTCGGCAACCAGCAGGCCATTTTTGATCTGTCCCGTGCTGGTGATTTTCGCCGCCAGCTGGCCGGGCCATGCGGGCGCGAGGCGGGCCGGGTTGATGTCACGGGCGCTGACCTTAAGCTGCCAGTTCAGTGCCGGTGACCAGTTGAGCTGGCCGCTGGCAGTGGCTTCACCCTCCAGTGCGGCTACTGTTAGCGACCGGATATTCAGGCCGTCGAGATTGCCCTCGGCGCTGGCCGACCAGCTCGATGGCAGCAGCTCGGGCCATGGACTCTCGCTGCTCAGTTGTAACTGATAGTGATTGATCGTACCTGTAACTGAAGCGTTGCCACTGGCACTGTTGAATAGCGGCGGTTGTTGTAGCGGCCAGCGCAGGTTCTGCCAGTCCAGCGCCAGATTAAACTGGCCGCCATCCTTGCCCGGTGTCCATACGCCGTGGCTGTTGATGCGCATGTCGCTGCCCGCTGGCTGCAGCGTCAGCTGGTCAACCTGAATGGCGTTGTCGCTGAGCCGCTGCAGCTGGAAGTCGGCATCGAAGCGGCCAATCTCGGGGTAGTTTCCATCCAGTGTGCCCGTAGCCGTGGCGGTGCTCAGGTCGCCTCTGGCCTGAAATTGCAGCGCACCGCTCAGCGCTGGTAACTGGCTATCGAGTTGCGATAGATCGAAGGCGCTGACATTGACCTTGCCCTGCCAGTGGAGCCGTTCGAGCAGGTCGCTGAGCTCGGTGTCGAGCCTCAGCTGCAGCGGGCCGCGTAGCTGCTGTTTCAGATGAGTGCGCTGCATGTCGCCAGTCAGCGCACCACTGCCATCCAGCATCGCACCGGAAGACAGTGTGGCGCGCCAGTGAATGTCCAGATCGTGTCGATAATGGCGGGTTGGCCGGAGCTCGCCCTTGATGTTCAGGCTGAAACTGTCATCCACAAGCAGACTGAATTCTTCGATATCAACCTTGCTTAACAGCGTGCTGGCGCTGAGTCTAATTTGTCTGAGCGTAAACATCTGCTCGTCCTGGCTGAAGCTGAAATCATCGATCTGCACGTCTTTCAGTGCGATCCGCCAGGGCAGGAAAATCTCGGGCAGAGCCACTGGCTGGTCGCTCGGCTGTGCTGCCGGCAGGGCAATGCTGAGTGACTTGATGCGAACGCGATCAATATCAACATTGGCGACGAGCAGGGCGCCGGGATGCCAGTCGACGATAATCTGCCCGGCTTTGATGGTCATGCCATCCTGTTCAAATTCGACGTTTTCGAGCGTGACCGGGCCGATCAATTTACCCTGCGGTGCGTTCAGGCTTAGGCCCGCGGGTAAATAAGGTTCGGCCTGCTGGTACGCCCAGCGCAGGCCGCTTTCGGTTGCCATCAGCCAGACCAGTAGCACCAGCGGCAGCAGCAAAATCAGCAGCAGTATGTACAGCCGTTTCATAAATCCGGCCCTATATTAATGTGTAAACGCCACGGCTGGCCATCCTGGGTGATGGCGCTGGCCAGATCGAAGCGCACCGGGCCGATGGGGGATTTCCAGCGAAAGCCGAAACCGGCACCCTGTTCCAGATCGTCGGCCAGATTGTCGATGGCGTTGCCGCCATCATAAAACACCGCGACTGACCATGGGCCACCGAAGCTGTGCTCAAACTCAATACTGCCGATCATCAGGTTTTTGCCGCCCACCACCTGACCATTCTGATCAACCGGGCCGAGCGACTGGTAAGCATAGCCGCGCACGCTCTGTGAACCGCCGGCGAAGAAACGCACCGAAGAGGGCAGTTGCTCAAATTCCTGTGTCCAGGTGACACCGAGGCGGCCACGGGTAATGAAGCGATTGCGCTGATCCAGGGAATTAATGAATTTGAGACCGCCCTGGGCCTGTGCGAAATCGGTGTCGGAGACCACCTGTTTGCTGGCACCACGCATGCTGATATCGAAACGCAGACCGTCAAAGGTATTGATAAAATTACTGCCCCAGGTGCGGCTCCAGCTCAGGCCCGGCATCAGCAGGGTGGAGTCATCGCTGACGTCTGCGATGACATAATCTTCCTGTTGATAGTTGAGAGACATGGATTCACGCCACTCGCCGCGGCTGCGATTCAGGCTGGCACCGATGGTACGGATCGTGCTTTCACTGCTATCGGTGGTTTCGTTGACCACACCTGCGCTGTACACCATTTGATCGGTGCGCGGGTTTAGCACCGGCACGCGATAGTGTGCGGCAAGGCTGTAACCGATTTCAGATACTTTGAATTCGGTGTTAAAACGATGGCCCCTGTTATTAAATCGGGGCATTTCCCAGCCAAACTTGGCACGTGCGCCAGTGTCAGTGCCATAGCCGAGACCGAAGCTATAACGATGACGCTTTCGCGGTCTTAGTGCTACATTAATGGGAATTTCAAGATTGTCCATTAATGGTTGATCGGGTGAAACCTCGACACTTTGAAAATAGTCGCTGTCGTTGAGACCCTGTTGCAGGTCGATTAATGCATCCAGTGAGTAAGGTTCACCACTTTTGAACGGGATGAAACGTCGTAAAAGATCGTCATCGAGAACGTCCTGTTTTAATAGCACTTCGCCGAAGTTATAGCGAGAGCCGCCATCATAGTTGAGATGAATACGGGCTTCATAAGCATCAAGATCTATCGCTACATGATGATCAACAAAACGCGCGTTGAAATAACCACGTTCATAAGCCAGCTTAGTTAGGCTGGCTTTGATGTCTTCATAAGCTAGATGGTTAAAGATATCGCCTTTATGCAATGGCAGATTCTGGATGAGCCTCTGGAATTCAGGATCATTTTGCAATTCCTTACTGATAGCGAAAGCGAATTCTGCAATACGTAATGGTGGGCCGGGATCAATAGCATAGTCGGCCTGCCATTGATCGGGAGATATCTGGCTCAGTTCAGCATCAATAGTAGGACGGTAATATCCAAAGGGCTGTAATGCACTGGCAATTTCCTGCGGGGCTTTTTTGTGTAGACGGTGCAGCCGACCTTCACTCATCAATACATGTTCTTTTTGCTGTTCGATGCTCAGGAACAGGCGAATATTATCTTCCAGTAGCGGCTCGATACCGCTGATATTAATATTAATGTTGACCTGTGCAAACAGTGTTATGGAATACAAACAGGCTAACAGTGCCAGCAGCATTTGCCGCGTTTTATACATTCCGGTTCCTTGGCTGACTAAAATTTATCTCGACGATTGGTCATGCTTTTATTCCGTTCAACAAGAAATGTGGCTGATTATTGTCCTGACAAGAATTTTAATTTAATTAGTGAGCTTAAAGAGATGTTACCTGAGTTGTTTTGATGTTTCATGTTTTAAAATAAATTTGATGAACATGATCCAGGGTGGGCTGATAAGCAGGGAGATGGAAATAACTGCGACAGTCATCTGGTAGCCGTAGCTTGTAATAATATGCGCCTGAATGCCTACAGCCGCCAGCACAAAACTGAATTCACCGATCTGTGATAACAGTGTGCCTGCATATAAGCTTTCTCGCCAGCTAATACCTAGCATGCGCAGGATTACACCGTTAATAAAAGTATTAGTAGTGATAACCAGTAATACCAGGACGCCGATCTGCAGCCAATGAACCATTATAAAATTGATGTCGACGAGCATTCCAATAGAGACAAAAAATAATGCGACAAATACGATACGAAATGATTCGAGACTGTCGTGTACCCAGTGAGTTTCTTCGGTGGCACCGATTAACATACCCGCAACGAAGGCACCGAGTGCAGTCGATAGTCCCAGTAACCCGGTGAGTAGAGACAGACCGAGACAGATGCACAAAGCGGCAAAAACATACATTTCCTGATCCCCGCCCAGAAGCTTTCTCAAGGGTAGGTGGATGGTTTCTTTGACCGCGATATAACCTATGGTGAGAGCCATGGCTGCCGCACCGATGAGTTGCAGCCAGATATTGCCGCTTTCAGCCGTATCGCTACCCATCATCGAGAGCACGATCATCATCAGAATTACAGCCAGATCCTGAGCCAGCAAAATTACTAGTACATTCTGGCCGACTTTGGAATCGATCTCCTTCCAGTCCTGAAGTAGTTTTAAAACAACGGCCGTGCTACTTAAACTAATGACAAAACCGATTAATACGATACGCTCTATTGGCCAATCAAAATACAGGCCGAGTGGCCATACACAACCAATGCTGATAATGATCTGCAGAAGTGTGCCAAACACGGCGACTTGCCAGTTATTAATCAGCTTTTGTGGTGAAACTTCCATGCCGATAAAAAAGAGTAATAACACAACCCCGACGGCGCCAAGCTGGTCAATGATTGCTTTGTCCTTGATTAAAGCAAAACCGTGGGGACCGAACAGGATACCAGCGATTAGATAACCGATGACATAGGGTTGACGTATTGACCGCAATAACAAACCCAGCACTAGTACTGCCAGGGCAGAGCCAACCAGATAGAGCATTATGGGATCAAGATGCATTTATTTTTTAATATCTAGCCTAAGTAATCGGACTCTCAGTATGTGGAAACGGTATCAATTCGGGAGAATGTTCTTCGTTAAATTCATCGACCTTGTTAGCTGCATCGAGCACATGTTCGAAACGGGCAATATGAAATAGTGCGTCACCTTCATTGACCAGTGGCAAGTTGGTTCGACCAATGACGATGCCACTGAACGTGGCCATGATTTTTTCTTCCATTTCACCAAAGGGGTCTGCGACTACGCCAAGCAAAGTATCTTTTTTAACCCGGCTGCCGAGCGGCACCATGGCACGAAGCATGCCACTGTCTGGTGCACGTACCCATGAGCTGGAACGGGCGACCACGGGTTCGCTGTGTTTTTTAACTTTACTGCGTGATGTGGGTAGCATTTCTAGTGCACGCATGACATTGATAATGCCTTTCACGCCAGCTCGAATCGAAACCTCGTCAAAGCGTAGCGCTTCCCCCGCTTCATATAACAACATGGGAATACCGTATTCCGCTGCAGCTTCTCTCAATGAGCCATCACGTAAATTCGATGAAATAATGACTGGAACATCGAATGCTCTGGCCAGTTTATCGGTCTCCTCGTCGTCCAGATTGGCACGAATTTGTGGCAGGTTACTGCGGTGAATGGCCCCGGTGTGCAAATCGATACCGTGGGTACTCTGGCAAACGATTTCCTGCATGAACAGGTTGGCCAGCCGTGCCGCTAAAGAACCCTGTTCTGAGCCCGGAAATGATCGGTTCAGGTCGCGTCTGTCCGGTAGGTAACGAGAGTGACTGATCAAACCATGGGCATTAACGATGGGGACAGCGATAATGGTGCCACGTAGTTGTTTTAATACGGGCAGTTTTAGCAGCCGGCGAATGATCTCAACGCCGTTGATCTCATCGCCGTGGATGGCAGCGCTGATAAACAGGCGTGGCCCCAATTTTTTGCCCTGTACAACATGCACCGGCATAGTTATCGGGGTATGGGTATATAAACGGCCCGCTGGCAGTTCAACGGTGGTGCGTGTGCCCGCCGCGAAAGTGATGCCATTAATAATTAATGGGTTGTCGGGCATGGCACTTATCCTTTGCCTCTGGTTTTTGTTTTATTGGGTTGTGCATTTTTTTCGATGAACTCAATGATCATACCGGCGATGTCTTTTCCTGTAGCGGCTTCAATGCCCTCAAGTCCTGGTGATGAGTTGACCTCCATGACTAAAGGTCCTCGAGATGAACGTAGCAGGTCCACACCGGCAACGTTGAGTCCCATAATTTTAGCCGCCTTAACTGCGGTAGCACGTTCAGCAGGGGTAATCTTAATTAATGATGCGCTACCGCCGCGATGCAGGTTAGAACGAAACTCGCCAGGCAGGGCCTGACGTTTCATGGCAGCGACGACTTTATCGCCAATGACCAGGCAACGGATATCTGCGCCACCGGCTTCTTTTATATACTCCTGTACCATGATGTTGGCTTTTAGTCCCATGAAAGCTTCGATAACGCTTTCAGCCGCTTTTTTTGTTTCCGCCAGTACCACGCCAATACCCTGAGTGCCCTCCAGCAATTTAATTACCAGCGGTGCACCACCGACCATCTTGATCAGATCCTGAATATCATCAGGGTGATGCGCAAAGCCGGTGCTGGGCAGACCGACACCTTTGCGGGACAGGAGTTGCAGGGAACGGAGCTTGTCGCGCGAACGGGAAATGGCCACCGACTCGTTAAGCGGAAACGAACCCATCATTTCAAACTGTCTCAATACAGCGGTGCCGTAAAAGGTAATCGATGCGCCAATGCGGGGAATAACTGCATCAAAGGCATTTAGTGTTTCACCTTTAAAATGTACTTCGGGTTTACTCGGTACGACTTCCATATATGAACGTAGTGCATCCAGTACCAACGGCTCATGACCTCTTTGTGTGCAGGCTTCAATCAGGCGACGGGTGGAGTAGAGCTTTTTGTTACGGGATAATATGGCAATTCTCATGGGTTTAATCCTGATTTAATTTGTGTTTTTCCATGCATAAAAAGCGCGATGGAGAGATAAAGCTGAGGTTAGTATTTTGTGGGCAAGAGTATCATTTTAATGTTCATAGAAGGAATAGCGTCGCCAGTCCGAGAAAACTCAGGAAGCCTACAATGTCAGTGACCGTGGTTAAAACCACGGCACCGGAGAGTGCCGGATCTATGCCCATTTTAGACAGTACCACCGGAATTAACACACCTGAAAAGGCGGCTGCGATCAGGTTAAGCATCATGGCAGCGGCGATAATTAGCGCGATGCCGGCATCCTGAAACCAGAAATAGGTGACGATTGCCACCACCATGGCCCAGGCAAAGCCATTTAATAAACCGACGCTCAGTTCCTTGTTGCCCAGCCAGCGCAGGTTTGAACTACTCACCTGTCCCAGTGCCAGACCACGAATAGTCAGGGTCAGGGTCTGGCTGCCAGCGATGCCGCCCATACTGGCAACTACAGGCATTAATATAGCGAGAGCAACAAACTTATCTAATACCAGTTCAAATCGGCCAATGACCCAGGCCGCCATAAAGACAGTGATAAGATTAATGCCCAGCCAGATGGCACGGCGTTTGGCGCTGGGCACAACCGCGGCAAAAAGGTCTTCATCTTCCACCAGACCACCACTGGCCAGCAAAGCTTTATCAGCTTTGGCCAGAATGATATCAACCACGTTGTCGACGGTGATACGTCCTAGTAACTTATTTTGCTCATCGACCACCGCCACCGAGATCAGGTCGCGCCGTTCGAACAGCAGCGCAACATCATCTTCATCGGCATCAGCATGAACTGAATCGGCACCAGCCTGCATGACATCGGCCACCTGAGCATCCGGATTTTCAGTGACGGTAATGGCGAGAGATAATTTGCCCAGATAAGTACCGTTTTCATCGATCACCATGAGTGCATCAGTATGGTGAGGCAATGGCTTTAATCGTCGTAGATAACGCAGTACCACCGCTAATGAAACGTCCTTGCGTACACTGATCACATCGGTGCTCATTAATCGGCCGGCACTGTCCTCGGCAAAAGAAAGAGTGTTTTCCAGGCGTCGGCGGCGATCTTCGTCGAGTGATTTAAGTACCGCTTCGCTGACGTCTTCCGGCAGTTCTTCCATAACCTCGGCGAGGTCTTCGACATCCATGGACTCGGTGGCAGCCACCACCTCGTGGTGTTCCATTTCGCCGATGATGCTATTTCGTGCTTCATCGCCGAGATAAGTTAGGGTTTCACCTTCAAGGTTTTGTGGTAGCAGCTGCCACAGCTGTTGGCGTAAATCCGGTGGCAGAGATTCCAGAAGACTGGCGATTTCAGCGGCATGCAGCTGTTCAAGATAAGAAACGATGGTTTCTTCATCACCGGCTTTTAAATAACCGATGATGAAATCAACCTGATGGAGTTTTTCTTCCTGTTCGATGTCGGTAATCACTGGATTCATGGATATTGATGTCTTTATTAAAGGTGTTGTTGCCACTCAGCTCATCGATGATTGATAGTATTTATCAGGGCAGGGCGATGCTGTCGGCGACGAAAGAGTGAATACAGTGTATTTTAGCTGAGGCCAGTTAATCGTGCTTAGTCAAGTGAAGGTATTTCTATATTTTTTTATTGCACTAAAACCAGTCTTTACGTTTGAAGTATAAAACCATAGCCGCAACGATGGTAAGCATAACCGCCCAGACCATAGGGTAACCAAAGTACCAGTGCAATTCCGGCATTGCCCAGGGGCTGTCCGGGTGACTGAAATTCATACCGTACAGGCCAACGACAAATGTGAGCGGAATAAAAATAGTGGCAATCATGGTTAATACCCGCATGATCTCGTTCAAACGCTGACTGGCGGAAGACAGGTAAATGTCAATTAAACTGGTGGCCATTTCACGGTAGTTTTCTAGCAGGTCAAGAATCTGGATGGTGTGGTCGTAACAGTCACGTATATAGAGTGAAGTACCTTCCTTGATAAGCGGGTTTTCATCGCGCAATAACTTATTGACTACTTCGCGTTGCGGCCAGAGGTTGCGGCGTAATAATAATAACTCACGGCGTATCTGGTGAATTTCGGTGAGCGTACCTTTTTTGGCCGATGAGCTTAGTAATTGCTCTTCGATGATTTCGATTTTTTCGCCCAGTACTTCCAGTATCGGATAACCCTGATCAATAACCAGATCGACAATACAATAGAGAAGATAGTCTGCTTTTTTGTTACGTATACTGCCGTTTTTTTTACGTAAACGCTGGCGCAGGGGATCGAATGGATCAACACTACCAGCATAAAAACTGATGATGTAATTTTCACCCAGAAAAACTGAAACCTGTTCAACCACGGTTACGTCATTAAATTCAACAGGCATGGACATAATGACAAACAGCAGATCATCGTATTCTTCTATTTTCGGGCGTTGTCCCCTGTTCAAAATATCTTCCAGACTGAGCGGATGAAGTTCGAAGATATGACCGAGTTTTTCAATAGTGCGGGCATGAATCGATCCTTGCAGATGAACCCATGTAATACTGTCTTTGGCAAGATAGGGTCGACATTCGTCGGTGGTCGCCAACTCTTTTTCGATGAAATCACTATCTGTGTAATCAATCAGGTGGATACTGAAATCACCGACCGCCACTTTGCCGCTGTCAATCAGGGTGCCGGGTGAAGTACCGGGTGGATGATAAGTTTTGTCGAAATATTCCATTGTTCACACACTATCTGTTGAAAATGTAATTTCCCACTCCTTACTAGTGTGAACTTAATCGGAAAATTTTTCCAGTGTGTTTTTTTTTCCTTCATATAGTGTTTGTCGATAGAGATTATTGTGTTGAATTAGAAGCCGTCATCCGTGTAACAGAATGTGGTTGGTTATATACTGTTAGCTGTCAGAGAGTTTGTTACTGATGAAATTTGAAAGATGTTATTGCAGCTGTATCTGACTAGAAATGAAAACAAAAGGTGGTAGCCATTATGGTTTACGTCAAAAGAATCGTGCTCGATGTGCTTAAACCCCATCAACCCAATGCGCTGGAGTTTTCACAGACCATTGCCAAAGTCGGCGACAATTATCGTGTGCATCTGATCGTACTGGAGATGGACGAAAACACCGAATCGGTGCAAATAGAAATAACAGGAAACAGCATCGATTTCGACGCGATTCATTCGGCCATCAAAGATCTGGGCGGCTCGCTGCACAGTATCGATGAAGTCGAAGTGCAAAGTGAAGTAGAAGCCGAATAAGGTTTTTTGCATGTTAGGCCAGATCAATTTTTTGCTGGACATCACCCGCTCACACGACATCGTGCGGCGCTATTTTGTGGTCAACGGATTTGATGGCGCGCTCACCATGCTGGGGCTGATCATTGGTTTCATTGTCAGTGAGTCTGACGATTTACTGGTGATCATGAATGTCTGTCTGGGTGCGGCCATTGCGCTCGGCATGAGCGGCCTGAGTAGCGCCTACATCAGCGAATCGGCCGAGCGCAAACACGCACTGGGCAAACTGGAGCAGGCCATGATCAGCGACCTCGGCGATAGCGCGCACGGTGAAGCCTCACGCTGGGTACCGCTATTGATTGCGCTGGTCAATGGTCTGGCGCCGCTGGTGATTTCATTACTGATCCTGACGCCCATCTGGCTGACCATCCTCGGCTTCACACTGCCGGCATCACCGCTCTATCTGGCGATTAGTATCGCGCTGCTGCTGATTTTTCTTCTGGGCGTATTCCTGGGGCGCATTGCCGGCATCTCGTGGCTGCGTAGCGGCGTACAGACTTTAGCCGTGGCCGTGGTCACCGCCGCGCTGATTTACCTGTTTGCAGGCCATTAACATGGCGTTGCCTGTCTGGCACACGATTGAATCTGAAGAAGCTCTGCAGCAGCTCGGCTCCTCGGCCACCGGCCTGAGCACGACAGAAGCGCAACAGCGTCAGGCCGAATACGGCCCGAATGCCATCCCCGAAAAACAGCCGCGTTCACTGCTGGCCATGCTGCTCGGCCAGTTTGCTGATTTCATGATCATGGTGCTGCTGGCCGCCGCACTCATTTCCGGTTTTGTCGGCGAACCGCAGGACACCATCGCCATTCTGGTTATCGTCCTGCTCAACGCCATCATTGGCGCGGTGCAGGAATTCAGGGCAGAACGTGCGGTCGCGGCGCTACGCGAAATGGCCGCGCCCGAGGCGCACGTCTATCGAGATGATCAGGCGGTAACGCTGCCTTCCGCCGAGCTGGTACCGGGTGATGTGGTGGTGCTGGAAACGGGCAGCGTCGTGCCCGCCGACCTGCGCCTGCTGGAAGAGGAAGAAATGCGGGTCGATGAATCGGCGCTGACCGGCGAATCGCACCCGGTTGAAAAGCAGACTGAAACATTAAGCGACACCGGGCTGGCCATCGGTGACCGGCAGAATCTGGCATTCAAGAGCAGCCTGATTACCCGCGGCCGCGGCCGTGGCGTGGTCGTGGCAACCGGGCTGGATACCGAGATCGGCCGCATCGCCGGCCTGTTGCAGGGCGAAGCCGGGGTGAAGACACCGTTGCAGCTGCGTCTGGCCCGCTTTGGCCGATATCTGGCGCTGACCGTGCTGGCCATTTGCGCGGTCGTCTTTACCGCCGGGCTGTTGCAGGGCCAGCCGGTGATGCTGATGTTTCTGACCGCGGTCAGTCTGGCGGTGGCGGCGATCCCGGAAGCGCTGCCCGCCGTGGTCACCATCTCGCTGACCCTCGGCGCGCGCAAGCTGATCCGGCACCACGCACTGGTGCGCAACCTGCCGGCGGTGGAAACGCTGGGCTCGGTCACCTACATCTGCGCCGACAAGACCGGCACCCTGACCCAGAACCGGATGACCGCCGAGCGCTTTTATCTCGCCGGTGGCTGGCGCGATGATTTGCCGGATAGTACTGGCGTCGGTGCAGAACTGGGGCAGGCGATGGCACTGAACAATGACGTTGCCGAGAAGGACGGCGTACCGGCGGGCGAGCCGACCGAACTGGCCCTGTTTACCGCCGCAGATCAGGCCGGTTTTGACAAGGCCGCGCTGGAACAGCGCAAACCTCGCCTCGCGGTCATCCCGTTTGACAGTAAGCGCAAGCAGATGACCACCCTGCATCAGGCCGACGACAAGGTGGTGGCCTATATTAAAGGTGCGCCGGAGCAGCTGCTGGCGCAATGCCAGCAGGCGTTGGCGGGTGAGGGCGCGTTCGCCTTCGATCACGAAGCCGTGCTGCTCGAAGCCGAACGCATGGCTAACCAGGGTTATCGCATACTGGCCTACGCCCGGCGTGAACTGGCCGCCGTACCCGAGCCGCTGCAGCCGGAAGAAATAGAACAGGCTTTGAGCTTCCTCGGTCTGGTCGCACTGATCGACCCGCCGCGGCCCGAAGTGCCACAGGCTATCGCCGATTGCTTAACCGCTGGCATTACGCCGGTGATGATCACCGGCGACCATGCTGGCACCGCCATGGCTATCGCGCAGCGTCTGGGTATCGCCAGCCGTGATCAGGAAATACTCAGCGGCGAAGAGCTGGCGAAGCTGTCAGATGAACAATTCACCCGACAGGTCGGATCCATCCGGGTGTATGCCCGCGTTAGTCCCGAGCAGAAACTGCGCATCGTCAAAGCCCTGCAGGAAAATGGCGAGTTCGTCGCCATGACCGGCGACGGCGTCAATGATGCCCCGGCGCTGAAGCGCGCCGGCATCGGCGTGGCCATGGGCCAGAAAGGCACCGATGTCGCGCGCGAAGCTGCCGACATGGTGCTGCTCGATGATGATTTTGCCACCATCGTGCAGGCGGTGCGCGCCGGTCGCAAGATCTTCGATAACATCCGCAAGTTCATTAAATACACCATGAGTTCGAACTCGGGCGAAATCTGGACGCTGTTTCTCGCGCCCTTTATGGGTCTGCCGATCCCGCTGCTGCCGATCCATATCCTCTGGATCAACCTGGTCACCGACGGCCTGCCAGGTTTGGCGCTGACCGCCGAACCTGCCGAGCCGGACATCATGCAGCGCCCACCACGTCCACCGCAGGAAAATATTTTTGCCCACGGCATGTGGCAGCACATCATCTGGGTCGGTCTGTTGATTGGTGGCCTGTCCATCGCCGCCATGGCCTGGGCGATATCGCGTGACGCCGCCTACTGGCAGACGGTGGTGTTCACCGTGCTCACCGTCTCGCAACTGTTTCATTCACTGGCGGTGCGTAGCGAACATGTATCACTGTTTCGCATCGGCCTGCTCAGCAATCGGCCGTTAGTTGGTGCAGTGATGCTGACCATGCTGTTGCAGCTGGCGGTCATTTATCTGCCTGCACTGAATGGTATTTTTCATACCCAGCCTTTGCCAATGTTCGATCTGGTGATTTGTCTGCTGGTGTCCTCGCTGGTACTGGTCGCGGTCGAGATTGAAAAATGGTTGGTACGTCGAGGTGTTATTTATACAGCGGGTTGATAGACAGTTGATGATAGTTTTAAACGTGGTTTGAAATGCGAACAGTGACGAGGAAATAAACATGAAGACGAAAACACCTTCCCAGAAAATTCACCTGGCGCTGGGTGTAATCAGCGCGTGCCTGATTGTTATATTTACCTTGCAGAATGCCGAGGTCGTACCGGTGAGGTTTCTGTTCTGGAAAATGGAAATGTCACGGGTGATTTTGATTCTGCTTTTGGTGTTGGTGGGATTTGTCGCCGGGTATGTTTTTCATGGCAGGTGGAAGAGGTAGGAGTGCTTTATTCGTCATTCCTGCGCAGATGTAGGTCGGGTTAGCGTAGTGTTATCCGATAGAGCTATGGTTCATTGCATGTGATAAGTTTGTGCAGTTGAAGAATAGGGGGCAGACCACGATTGATTACATTCTCCGCTGAGATATGAAATGCTCTGTGCATGATAGAAAAGTGACTGTCCGAGTTATACTTGGAGCTGTGTAACTCGCCGCACTTTTCTACGTTTTTGGAAGAGAATCTACCCAATAATCGGGATGTTACACAGAGCCCTTAGCGACCACTAAGGGCTGGGCTTTACTTTATCCAAAAACTCTGTGACATAACATACAAGTGCCCACAAAAGTGGCGCTAGTTCACACCTCTTAATCCAAATGTTAGGGCGATCAATACAAACAAATATCTGAAAATCTATTTTACGTTCACAAATTGTAAAGGGAAAATACACTATGAAAATCATCGGCGCGGGATATTCCCGAACAGGCACCATGTCAATGAAAAGCGCCCTGGCGAAATTGGGCTACCGCTCTTACCACATGGAGGAAGCAGTAATGAATTTTGAGAAGGGCGATCTAGATAAATGGAACGCTTACATGGAAGGAAGCTGTGACATGGATTGGCAAAAGCTGCTTTCCGACTACGATGCTACAGCCGACCTGCCTGCTGCTCTTTATTATCGCGAACAGATGGCGGCCTTTCCCGATGCCAAAGTTATCCTAACCGTGCGTGATCCGGAAGCGTGGTGGCAAAGCACTTCTAAATTGGTCAATTTACACAACACGCTGGTCGAACGGATAAAATTCTTACCGCGGTTTGGGGCCTTTCAGCGGCTGTTCCGGAACTGCGAGCGAGCTGTGGCTGGCGGCTCCTCCTTCGATCACGACCATGTTGTTGCGCGATTCAACGCGCACAACGCGGAGGTGAAGGCAACGGTTCCACCCGAACAGTTGCTGGTTTTTGAAGTCAAGGATGGCTGGGAGCCACTTTGCAAGTTCCTTGGCGCACCAGTGCCGAACGAACCATTCCCTCATGAAAACACCGGCATCGCTACAGTTGAAAGAATGATGAAGTGGCTTACGATCACCGATTTCATTAAGCTGGTGTGGTATTGGCTGCTAGGCTTGGTGGTTGTGTTTGTTGTGCTAATTCTGCTTCTCAACAGTTAATTATATGGTATTGATATCGGGTATTACTTTTTGCTATCTGCCTTCTTTGCGGATCATTTGGCGAAATGGGTTACAAAAATATCAATATCTTTTAACAAAAGCAATTTCCGGTCTGTTTATGGTTACAATGCGCCCTAACAAGCGACTGTGGCGTCACCCACCCCACAACGACCTGTGGGCTGGGACTCGGCATAAAGCGCCGTGCCCCTTATTTTAAACGTTATAAAAAATAGGAAGAAATAATGAAAAACGTAATAATGGGACTTTTTTTAATCTCTCTCACGGGCACAGTTAATGCTTCAATGATATGGGATTGGTCATTTCCCGACTCCAATATTACTTTAGCCCAGACAGAAATTTTTTATATTGGTGGAACAATAACGAATGATATAACTTCAACTGAAAGTCTTAATATAGGCGCTTATTCATGGTGGGTTTCAGCTGGCGATCTTAGTAATAGTGATTTTACCGGCAATCTTTATATGATGAATATAACTTCCTATCAAATTGGAGGGCTATTTGAAAATGATGCAGATGCAATAATAGCCCCCGGTGAAAGCTTTACTTTCACATTAGGGCATTTTGATCCAATACTGCCTATTTCATTAGGTACTGAGTTTACGTGGTCAGTTAGGTTATTCAATGACCTCTATGGCCCAAATGAAAGTAATATCACAAAGACTATAAGTGCAACCGTAGTTCCTCTTCCTGCTTCTTTATGGTTAATGTTTTCTGGCGTGTTTTCATTATCTATTCTTGTAAAAAAGAAATAGTGTATAACAATACGTCCAGCAGATGGCCTAATTAGATGTGTTTTTCCTGGTGCAGGCTCATGTTGCTACTTACCTTAAGCGCTATGCATAAATAAATATGGAAGAATTTCTTTTAAAATTATTATCAATTACCTGTCTCATAGGCTTTGTTTTAATTTTATGGGAATTAAAACAATTATATTCATCTTGTAAATGGCCAGAGACACGCGGAAAAATAATCCAGTCTAAAATTGGCTCCCCAAATAATTCTAAAATTGAATACCCGTATATTTATTACACTTACGAAGTCAATGGGAAAGAATACACATCAAGAAGGTTAGCTAATTACTTAACTCACCCAACAGATAAAGAAGTATTAGAAATGTTACTTGAAGAATACCCTGTAGGAAAGGAAGTAAATGTAAAATACCATCCATACTTTCATATGAGAGCTACTTTAAAATCTGGGCCAGTACAATTACCATTATATTATTTAATGCTACTTTCACTACTGCTAATATCTGTCTTTACTGGTGTATTAGCAATATTCAATTACAATATTATATTTGAGACTATTAATGTTGTTTTTAATAATGCATGAGAAGGTAATAACTGTGCACTCAAAAAGACTGCGTATCGGACCCTCCTTATGTCGGGCCGGTTGTCACAGTGTTATGTGTGAATATAAAATAGGGAATCGAGGGGGCAGACTGAGCTATCCTTAATATCAAATGAAGATATATAAGCAATAATAATATAATTAAGACGAAAATTATTAGGAATTATAAATATGCCAGAAAGTAAAGATGATAAATACATTTACTATACAAAAATAGCATGGGCTATTTATACATTGTTAACAGTCGCCATTGTTATTGTATTAGTTCTATTTTTCGCTCAGGATAATGAGGAAAGATTTTTCTACACGCTAATGCCTTTGGCAGCTGCTTATGTTTTCCGACCAATGAATAAACCCTTTAGCAAGCTAATTTTTAAATTTACCGGTGTCTCTCATCCAGCAGATAATAACGAATAGGCACATAAAACCAAAAACTAATGCTGCCTGATTTACAGCTTTAACATGGGTCAGAGTAAAATCTGCCTGTAAAAAAATAATAATCACAACCAGCGCACTCGTCTGAACAGATACAGCATGACTACGGCGATGCCTGACATGACTGTTAGCAGGATGTAGTAACCGTGCTGGCTTTTCAGTTCGGGCATGTTTTCGAAGTTCATGCCGTAGATACCGACCAGCAAGGTCAGCGGTACGAAGATGACGGTGACGATGGTGAGTACTTTCATGATCTGATTGAGTCGGTGACCGTTGAGGCTGATGTAGGCTTCGATGAGGTCGGTGATGACGCTTTGATAGAGTGTCGATAAACTGTTGAAGCGTTCGATGAGTGCGTAGATGTCGTGAAAGTCATCGTGGTGATGGCTGCCGGTTTTGTGCAGTTGTTCGCGCACGTTGGCGAATACGTTTTCATAATAAGCCAGGATGCGGTGCATTTTTCGCAGGCCGGTGTTGTAGCCGACCAGTTCTTTCATCAGCTCGTCTGTGGGGCTGTCGAACAGTTCATCTTCGATGACGTCGAGGCGTTGTTCCAGGTTGAGTAACACGTTGCCGTAACGTTGGGCGACGCGTCGGCTCATGGCGGTGACGATGGACATGGGCGCTTCATGTTTACAACCATTTTGTTGCAGTGTTGACCACAGCTTTGCCAGGTAGGGCGATTCTTTGGAGCGACGCGTGACCAGAAAACAATCGCTGGCGAACATGGCCAGTTGCAGGGTGCCGAAGTCGAGCGAGTCGGATTCGGCATCCAGCGGTTTGAGCAGCAGGTAAATATGATTTTTAAATATTTCAAAACTGGGCGGGTGGCGGTCACGCTGGGCTTCGATGATGGCGCCGTGCTCCAGCGCGAAATGCTGTTCAAGAAATTCACGTTCCTGTTCGGCGGGTTCGGCGTACAGGTCGAGCCAGATCCAGCTATCCGGTTTGTTCTGCCATTGTTCCAGCAATTCCTGGCCGCCGACCTGGGTGGTGTTGTTGTGGCACAACATAAACTGCATCATGAGTTTTCTCCTTTGTTCGTCGGCGCGTTGTCGCTATCACCGAGTTTTTCAAAGCCGCTGCGTAAGTGCAGGTCTCGTTGCGGGT
>JAOUNI010000035.1 GCA_029881035.1 Gammaproteobacteria bacterium
AGCTATCGCATACGCGCCGGTTTGCTGGCGCGGTTACAGAAAATCTCCATGTCGGAATATGAAGCCATGGGCACGGGTGCGGTGACTTCGCATTTTGTCACCGATATCAATGCTATTGATGATTTTATTGGTGTTGCCCTGAGTAAGTTTCTGGTCGCGGTGTTAACCGTGATCGGTATTTCTATGGTGCTGTTATGGATGCACTGGCAGCTGGCGCTGTTCATTATCTTTATGAATCCGGTGGTGATTTATTTCACCATGGTCATGGGTAAAAAAGTTAAAAAGCTGAAGCGTCGTGAAAATACCGCCTTCGAAGTTTTCCAGCAGTCACTGAGCGAAACGCTGGACGCTATTCAACAAATTCGTGCCAGTAACCGTGAACAGCATTATTTGCAACGCGTCACTGAAAGCGCGCAGCAATTAAAAAAGCATATGGTGGCGTTTGGCTGGAAGAGCGATGTCGCCAATCGTCTGTCATTTTTCATTTTCTTAATGGGCTTTGAGGTTTTTCGTGCGGTCAGCATGATTCTGGTTTTGTTCACCGGTCTAAGTATTGGTGAAATGTTCGCGGTTTATGCCTACCTCTGGTTCATGATGACGCCAGTGCAGGAAATACTGGGCATGCAATATAGTTTGTATGGTGCCAATGCAGCTCTGGATCGGATCAATCGTTTAATGGAGCTGGAGAGCGAGCCTGATTATGCACACTCTGTTAATCCATTCAAAGGTAAGCATACCGTCGGCTTGCGCGTTGAAAATATCTGCTTTTCCTACGGCGAAGAATTCAATGTACTCGACGATGTCACGCTGGATATCGCCGCCGGTGAAAAAGTAGCGCTGGTCGGTGCCAGTGGCGGTGGCAAATCAACGCTGGTGCAGGTTATTCTTGGGCTTTACCCGGTTGATTCGGGCAACCTCTACTTTGATGGTGTCAATGTGCGCGAAATTGGCCTGGATGTGGTGCGGGAAAATGTCGCGACGGTCTTGCAGCATCCCGCCATGTTTAACGACACCGTGCGCGAGAATTTGTCTCTGGGTCGGCCACACCCTGATGACGTTATCTGGCAGGCGCTGGCGATTGCCCAGTTGCGTGAGGTGGTTGAAAAAATGCCGCTCGGCCTGGAATCGGTGATTGGTCGAGGTGGCGTTCGTTTTTCGGGCGGGCAGCGTCAGCGTCTGGCCATCGCGCGTATGATTCTGGCTGATCCCAAAGTGGTGATCCTGGATGAGGCCACTTCTTCGCTGGATACCGAGACCGAAGCACGTTTGCACGAAGCCATGCATGAGTTTTTGCAGCAACGCACCACCTTGATCATTGCACATCGTTTAAGCGCCGTCAGGCAGGCGGATCGCGTGCTGGTGTTTGATGCGGGTAAAATTATCGATGAAGGCCGGCATGAAGAATTGATCGACAGAGATGGTCTGTATCGCGATCTTTACGCCAGCCATTAGTGAGCATGAAATAACTTGAAGGATAAAATTATGGGTCATTATTTTCCACGTTTTCAGAGCAGCTGTTTGGCGATGGTGTTATCTGTATTTTTCGCATCGGCTCATGCGGCACCGTTTGCGCAGGGGGATATGAGTGTATCGGTCGTAATTGGTTCCGGGCAGGCTTTTAATGATAACTATACGATTGTCGGTGCCGGTGTGGGTTATTATGTTGCGGATGGACTGAGGTTGGGTGTCGATGCAGAAATCTGGCTGGGTGGGCGTATTGATATCAATAAGGTCAGTCCTCAGGTGCAGTACGTGTTTGCGCGAACGGAAAAACTGAAACCTTATCTGGGCGCTTTTTATAGAAGAGCCACCATTGAAGGGCTGGAAGACCTGAATTCGGCGGGAGCAAGAGCCGGTGTTTATATTTCCAACAGGGAGGGCTACTACCTCAGTTTTGGTATCGTACAGGAGAATTACCTCAGCTGCGATGAGAAGGTTTATGTCTCCTGTTCAGATACTTATCCGGAAATATCATTGACCATTAGTCTGTAGACAAAAACTAAATTATTATTTGCTAATATTGATGCTATGCATTAAGATTAGACTCATTCTAAATACTAAAGGAGAACAGAAAAATGAATAAGAAATTGATGGCTGTTTTATTGACTGGATTGATGACCTCACAGGTCCAGGCGGCTGAGTGGCAAGCGCTGCCTGAAACGGCGCCCGCGCCAGCAGATAACCCGACTACAGCCGCCAAAGTTGAGCTGGGAAAAATGCTATACATGGATCCGCGTCTGTCATCAACCGGCACCGTATCGTGTAATTCCTGCCATAACGTCATGGAAGGCGGCGATGATAGCCGCGCGGTCTCCATGGGCGTGCATGGCCAAACCGGTGGTCGCAGTGCGCCCACTGTCTGGAACTCAGCTTTTCACTCAGTGCAGTTCTGGGATGGCCGCGCCAATTCGCTGGAAGATCAGGCCAAAGGTCCGATTACCAATCCCATTGAAATGGGGATGAAGAACCATGATCAGGCGATGACGGTGGTCAAAGATATTCCCGGCTACAAGGCCTATTTTGAAAAAGCCTTCGGCAAAAATTCCATGAATATCGAGAATGCAGCGAAAGCGATTGCCGCTTTCGAGCGTACCCTGATTACGCCAAACAGCGCTTATGACCGATTTGTTAAAGGTGATAAAAAAGCCCTGAGCAAGCAGCAACAGGATGGCATGAATAAATTTGCCGAACTGGGTTGTGTGGGCTGTCATTCCGGCGCGGCCTTCAATGGCCCCAGCAATGAGATCGGTGTTGGCTTTTATGCAAAATTCCCAACCTTTGCCGATAATGATTATGTCGCTAAATATAAATTGACCGACGATAAGGGCAGGGGCGGCGTTACCAATAATGCAGCTGAGAACAACATGTTCCGTGTGCCTACGCTGAGAAATATCAGTGATACCGCGCCTTACTTTCATAACGGCTCGGTAAAAACACTGGAAGAAGCAGTCCGTGTGATGGCAAAAACTCAGTTAAATCAGGATCTGTCGCAACAGGATGTAAAAAATATTGTGGCATTCCTTGAAGCGCTGACGGGTGATTATCCTGAAATCTCCATGCCAAGACTGCCTGCTTCTAAAGGTTCCAGCGTAGTTGCTGACTGATAACGGCTGATATTTTAGATTTGAATAATTAGAAACCGGAGGCTCCCGTGGCTACTGTTGAACTTGATAAAGATAACTTTGAAGAAGCGATTGTCAATAATGATATCGTGATGGTTGATTTCTGGGCGCCCTGGTGTGGACCCTGTAAATCCTTTGCGCCAATTTATGAGTCCATCTCGGAAAAACATGATGATGTTGTTTTTGCAAAAATTAATACTGAGGATCAGCAGGAACTAGGAGCCAGTTTTCAGATTCGATCAATACCAACACTGATGATATTTCGTGAGCAGATTGTAATTTTCTCTCAGGCTGGGATGTTGCCGGAAAATGCTTTGGAAGAAATTATTGGTAAGGTGAAAGAACTGGATATGGATAAGGTGAGGGCTGATATTGAGAAGCAGCAGGCGGAAAATAAAAACGCCTGATTGCCTGATCAGAGTAATAATAAAAAAGCCAGGTATTGCCTGGCTTTTTTATTATGGTATCAAAAGTGCCGTTTATTTAGCTTTTTTTGTGTTAGCTTTTTTAACGGTTTTTGCTTTTGGTTTAGCTTTTTTTGTTTTAGCCTTGGTTTTTGCTGTGGCTTTTTTTACCGTTGTTTTTTGTAACTGAGTCACTTCAGTCTGGAGCTGTTTCTTTCTAAGAGAATCTTTTTCTTTCTCTTTTTGTAACAGTTCTTTTTCTGCCTGTGCAGCTGCTTTTAGTGCAGCCTGAGTTGCCTTGAGCTGTTGCTGAAGCTCATTAAGCTGCTTGGCCATAGGGTCTATTTGGGTTTTTTTGTTAGTTTTTGTGCTAGATTTTTTCACGATGTTTAAGGTTGTGCTCGCTGCTGTAGTTAAGGCGCGTTTTTTACGTGCCGGACGTTTGGGTTTTTCTGCTTTGGCCTGAGTACGAATGATTTCAGGTTGATTGTTATTTTTTTTCACGCGCTCTTTATTGATCGATTGTGCTATGGAAACGGCCTGGAGGTTAACTCGTTTTGAACGCATGCCGCGCAGTGCAGATTTGATGCGTTTGGTGATTTCTTCGATAGAACCCTGGGCATCGATCAGGTGGAGCTTGTTTTGCTGTTTATATAGTTCACTGAGCGGTTGTGTTTGAGTAAGATAAACACGTAGACGACGATCAATGGTTTCCTCATTATCATCTGAACGATGATGTAAGGGGCCGCCACAATGGTCGCATCGGCCATCAATCATCGGTGGGTTGGTGAAACTGTTAAAAAGTTCGTTACAGGACACGCAGGTGAGTCGTCCAACCATACGTTGCATCAGCAGGTCGAAGTCGACATCAAATTGGAGCGCGATATCAATAGGGCGACCTAGCCTGTTGAGCAGGATGTCCAGCTCTTCGGCCTGTATAGTGTTGCGTGGGAAGCCATCAAGAATAAAACCATTATCTGCATCAGGTCGGGTAACGCGTTCGCGAATCATGCCGATGACGATATCGTTGGGCACCAGTTGGCCAGCATCCATGACTGCCTTGGCCTGACGACCTAATGGAGTTTGTGCAGCGACAGCAGCCCGTAACAAATCTCCTGTAGAGATCTGCGGGATATTATATTTCTCAATCAGATATTTGGCTTGAGTGCCTTTACCAGACCCTGGTGGTCCGATTAATACTATGCGCATGTAGATGCTCCCTTTCGTCCATTGACGATGCAATTAGGAGGATTGTATAGATTGCGGAGTGATTGTCGAGCCTCTATACGATTAAACCCTATATAATTAACATAATTTTTTCAGTTTAATGAGAAAATGTGGGTGTTTATACTTTTTTGATGTAATTTGGTGATGATCTGATGTTAAGAGGACAGGGTTGATATAGTGGCTTACCGTGCGCCTGTGGGCGATTATTCGTCTGATTCCCGTCTGTTTAAACATCGCGCAAATGTGGCTGCACTGATTTGTGTTTTGTTGGTGCTGGGGCTGTTTGTACGTTTAGCCAAACTACAGATTATTGATTATTCCTATTTTGCGGATTTATCGGAGAATAATCGTGTTCGTTTGATGGCTTTACCACCGAACCGCGGCCTAATTTATGATCGTAATGGTGTAATACTGGCTGAAAATCGCCCCACCTTTCATCTGGAATTAATCCCTGAGCAGATTGATGATCTGGAAGCGATGCTGAAAGATCTTAGTGAAATTGTTAGTTTGAGTGAGCGCGATGTGAGTGAGTTCCGTGATGCTATGCGTACACATCGATCTTTTGAAAGTATTTCACTGCGAACCCGACTGGATGATGTTGAAGTTGCTCGTCTGGCTGTCAACCGTCACCGTTTTCCAGGTATGGATATTTCAGCGCGCCTGACCCGGTATTATCCACAGGGAGAGTCTGCTGTTCATGCCGTGGGTTATGTCGGGCGCATCAATGAGAAAGAGCTGGAGACTATTGATCAGGGTAATTATCGAGGCACCTCACATATAGGTAAAACAGGTCTGGAGCGGTTTTATGAGGATGATTTGCACGGCACGGTGGGGCAGCAAAACGTAGAAGTGAATTCAGAAGGCCGTGTTTTGAGGGTGGTGGATAAGATTCCGCCACTACCCGGTAATGATCTGATATTGAGTCTGGATATTGAGTTACAGAAAGTCGCCGAGGCGGCACTGGGTGACCGGTATGGTTCGGTAGTAGCAATGATCCCACAAACCGGCGAGGTTCTGGTGTTTGCCAGTACACCGACTTATGACCCCAATTTATTTGTACACGGTATTAGTTATGCTAAATATAAAGAGTTGCAGGAATCGATAGGCAAGCCTTTATTTAATCGTCCACTGTTTGGACAATATCCACCGGGTTCCACGTTTAAGCCTTTTGTCGGGTTGGCAGGTCTGGATGCACGTATAACAAATACGGATGAAACGATTAATTGCAAAGGTCATTATTTGATTCCGGATGATGATACTCAGCGCAAATATCGTGACTGGAAAAAAGAAGGCCATGGGCAAACTGATATGGATAAAGCGATAGAACAATCCTGCGATGTGTATTTTTATGACCTGGCTTATCGTATGGGGATTGATCGTATCCATGATTTTTTGGCCAAATTTAGTTTTGGCCAAAAAACAGGCATAGATTTATATGGTGAACGCAGTGGTTTGTTGCCATCAAGAGACTGGAAACAAAAAGTGCATAAAACAATATGGTATCCCGGTGAAACTCTGATTGCTGGAATTGGTCAGGGTTATATGTTGGCGACGCCTATGCAGCTGGCAGCGGCAACAGCCACGCTGGCAAATAAGGGTAAAAATGTGCAGCCACATTTGTTGCAAAGTATTCGAGTCGCTGAAACGGCAGTAACTGAAGATTTTGAACCGATAGAAAGTCAGTTTACTTTGCGTAACCCGCGTCATTGGGACGATATGTTTCGGGCCATGAAAAAAGTAGTGCATGGTATTTGGGGTACAGCACGTGCCACAGGTTGGGGAATGAAATATGAAATGGCGGGCAAGACTGGCACGGCACAGGTTTTTGGTATCGCTCAGGATGAAAAATATGATGAAGAAACAGTGGCGAGAAAACTGCGTGACCATGGACTATTTATCGCTTTTGCGCCTTATGAAGCCCCCAGGATTGCGGTGGCAGTCGTGGTTGATAATGGCGAACACGGGAGTCAGATGGCACCTGTTGCCCGAAAAGTAATGGATAGGTTTCTGTTGAAAGAAGATAAAAGTTTAATTCAGGTTGAATCAGCTAATGATGAATAGAACGCAAGTTTTTGAAGTCAGTTATAACAGTCGACTGGCGAGTGCTTTACGGGTGATTCATATCGAACCTGTATTGTTTCTTGGTATCTTATTGCTGACAGTTGCAGGTTTGGGTATTTTATACAGCGCCAGTGACAGCTCTATTGTAATGGTTAAGGCGCAGCTGATTCGTCTGGGTTTGGCTTTTCTGGTGATGTTAGTGGTGGCACAGATTCCACAGAGTCAGTTATATTTATGGTCACCCTGGTTTTTTGCTTTGGGTATTGTTTTGCTGGTGCTAGTGCTAACGGCAGGTGATGTCGGCAAAGGTGCACAACGCTGGCTAGATTTGTATGTGGTCAAGTTTCAGCCTTCTGAAATGATGAAGCTGATTACACCGATGATGTTAGCCTGGTATTTATCAGAAAGGCCCTTGCCGCCTACTGCCAAATCATTGTTAATCTCAGCACTTTTGGTGGTTGTGCCAACGGTATTGATTGCGGCACAGCCTGATCTGGGGACATCCATCCTGGTTGCTGCTGCAGGTTTCTTTGTGGTTTTTCTGGCAGGTCTGCGGTGGCGAGTGTTGTTGGGTATTATTCTGGCGGGTCTGGCATTTATCCCCGTATTGTGGCGAATGATGCATGATTATCAGAAACAGCGCGTGTTAACGCTGCTCAACCCTGAAAGTGATCCTTTAGGTAGCGGTTACCATATTATTCAATCAAAAATTGCTATTGGTTCTGGAGGTTTGTACGGTAAGGGCTGGTTAAATGGCACACAGTCGCAGCTGGATTTTATTCCTGAGCGCCACACTGATTTTATCTTCGCCGTGTTTGCTGAAGAATTTGGTATGATGGGCGCTATTGTTTTATTGGCGTTATATGTGTTTATTATTCTTCGTGGTTTGTATATTGCCACTAATGCGCAGGATAGTTTTGGTCGATTATTGGCTGGTAGCCTGAGTCTGACATTTTTTTTCTATCTGTTCGTTAATGTGGGCATGGTTTCAGGTATCTTGCCCGTCGTAGGTGTGCCATTACCGCTGGTGAGTTATGGCGGTACTTCAATGGTGACCTTGATGGCTGGTTTTGGTATGTTGATGTCGATAAGCTCGAATCGTCGATTGTTATCCCGATGATTTGGAGTAGAGATATAATTTTGAAAGCGCGGATACTAAGTATTGGATTGAAGTGGAAAATGTGATGAAAAAGATATTATGTTGGGCTATGTTGGGATTATTTCTGCCGTTCTCAGTGCAGGCTAATTATGCTCAGAGAAAAGATGTTCAGGAATTTATCAATCAGATGGTTGCTAAACATAACTTTGATCGAACCGTGTTAACTCAGTGGGTGGCTAGAGCGAACAAGTTAGATGATGTGCTGGAATCGATCGCTAAACCCGCCGAAAAAACCTTAACATGGAAGCAGTATCGCCCAATTTTTCTCAAACAAAAACGTATCGACCTGGGTAAGGAATTTATAAAAGAAAATCATGATTTGCTGGAACGGGCAGAAAAAGAAACTGGTGTTTCAAAAAGTGTGATTGCAGCCATCATTGGCGTAGAAACATATTACGGCAGGCATAAAGGCAAAACATCAGTATTCGATTCATTGATGACTTTAGGTTTTGATTATCCTCCACGCAGTAGTTTCTTTAAAAGTGAGCTTGAGCATTTTTTATTGTTGGCACGTGAAGTTGATATTGATGTTAGTTCAATAAAAGGTTCATATGCGGGCGCCATGGGCATGCCGCAATTTATATCCAGCAGTTATCGTGCTTATGCAGTGGATTTTGATGGTGATGGTAGACGTGATTTATGGAATAGCACGGCCGATGTGATAGGCAGTGTAGCAAATTATTTTAAGAAGCATGGTTGGAAGCGTGGTGGTGATGTGGTGCAGCGTGCCAGGGTGAAACGCGTCCCCGAAGATGCAACCCGAAACAACTTAAAACCTCATACCAGTATTGCTGATTATCGTCATCAGGGTATTGTTACCGATAAGGCTTATGCAGATGATGTGATGGCAACACTGGTAACGCTGGAAGGTAAGGATGGTATTGAGCACTGGTTTGGTCTGGAAAATTTTTATGTGATCACGCGTTATAACCATAGTGCACTGTATGCGATGGCAGTGTATCAGTTAAGTCAGGAGCTTGAAAAATAACTGATTGAGTATCGTATGAAAAATTTTAGAAATGACAATATTTTTCGCTTATTGATATTGATGTTATCGGTGATGTTGGCGTCGTGTGCCGTCAGAGATGGAGCGCCAGAAAATTATAGTCGTGACTGGCGATTGATTGATGATGCAATTCCTCAGGACGAGCCATTTAGCCGTTATGGTAATCCTGATTCATATGAGGTCTTTGGGCAGCAATATCAGGTGTTAGCGAGCAATGCAGGTTTTAGTGAAAATGGATTGGCTTCCTGGTACGGTACAAAATTTCATGGCCAACGTACTTCCAGTGGCGAGCCATATGATATGTACGCAATGACGGCGGCACACAAGTCTTTACGTATACCCACTTATGTAGAAGTAACAAACCTGAGCAATAATCGTAAGGCAATCGTAAAAGTGAATGATCGTGGACCTTTTCATGAGGGACGAGTTATTGATTTATCTTATGCTGCAGCAACCAAGTTAGGAGTTTCAGAAACAGGTACGGCGCCAGTGACGATTCGTGTTATCGAGTCTGTTAAGGCGGAAGATGTAACGCTCGCTGAAGCATTAGTTAAAGCTGGTGAGGCTGATACGGTCATAGATCAGGTAATATCTAAAAGTATAGTTGAACCTCCCATCGAAGCGTTTTCGGGTGATCAGTATTATGTTCAGGTGGCTTCATTTTCTAACGAAGAAAACGCTTTGAAGATGCTAAATGATTTGAGAAATAAGGAGTTTAAAAGTGTACGGATACATGTTGAAGGTGAGCGAGATAAGTTGCTTTATCGCGTTCGAATCGGGCCAGTTCCGACAGCCCTGGTTGCTGAAAGCTTGGTGTCGAAGCTAAAGAAAATTAATCATAACAATGTAAGAATTGTTGCCCTTATAACAAATTAAGAGTTTAAGTTGATAGCTATGGTAGAAAATAAAAGAATATTAAAAACTGCGATTACATTATTTTTAGGTCTCTTGCTGACAAGCTTGCAATTGATAGCACAAGCATCCGTTCCAGTACCCGCTCCACCACAAATTGCGGCTAAAAATTATATCCTGATTGATTTTGATAGCGGACGAATTCTGGCTGAAAGTGATGCTGATGCTCAAATTGAGCCAGCCAGTATTACCAAGCTGATGACATCTTATGTTGTTTATAAGGAGATAGAGGCAGGTCGTTTGAATTTGAGTGATCAGGTCCTCATCAGTGAAAAGGCCTGGCGCATGGGTGGTTCGCGTATGTATCTGGAAGTGGGTACAAAAGTGAGTGTTGAGCAATTACTTAAAGGTCTGATTATTCAATCAGGCAATGATGCCAGCGTGGCTTTGGCCGAACATGTCGCCGGCAGTGAAGATGCTTTTGTTGATTTAATGAATCAATATGCGGTCAAGCTGGGCATGGCTAATACTTATTATAAAAACTGTACAGGTTGGCCTGATGCGGAACATTTAACTTCGGCTCGAGATATTGCCACTCTGGCAGAAACATTTATTAAAGAGTTTCCAGAGCATTATAAAGGCTACTCAGAAAAGGTTTTTACTTACAACAATATAAAACAATATAACCGCAACAAATTATTGTGGCGTGATAAAACCGTTGATGGCTTGAAAACCGGGCACACTGAATCTGCGGGTTATTGCCTGGTATCATCTGCCAAACGTGCAGATATGCGTTTGATTTCTGTTGTACTGGGCACTGAAAGTGAAGAAGCGCGTGCAGTGGTGAGCCAGTCATTGTTGAATTATGGCTTCCGTTTTTTCGAAACACATAAACTTTATGCGGCAGGTGAGACCTTAAATGAATCGCGTGTCTGGCAGGGTGATAAAGAACAGGTTGCGCTCGGCCTGGCGAGTGATTTGCATGTCACTATCCCACGGGGGGCATACAAACAGATGGATGCCTTGATGAATGTCGATGCGAATATTACAGCACCGTTTAAAAAGGGCAGTCCGCTAGGTGAAGTGCGTATTATGCTGGATGAAGAAGAGCTGAGCAGTGTGCCACTGGTTGCGCTGCAGCAAGTAGAGAAGGGTAATTTTTTTCAGATTACCAAGGATTACATACTTAAATTGTTCGAATAGTTGATGCCAAATAAAATAGTCTATCTTAATGGTGACTACCTGCCGGTCGAGCAGGCCAGTGTTTCGGTGCTTGATAGAGGTTTTTTATTTGGTGATGGTGTCTATGAGGTTATCCCGGTTTTTGGCTTGAAGCCGTTGCGTGTCGATGAGCACTTGCAGCGGTTACAAAGCAGTTTATCGCGCATCAGTCTGGATAACCCGTTAAGTAACCAGGAATGGAAACAGGTCTTTGATCAGTTGCTGGAGAGAAATCCCGGCGAAGATCGTGCGATTTATCTACAGATAACCCGTGGCGTTTATCCCGTGCGTGATCTGAAAATTCAGCCGGATAAACAGCCGACTATTTTCATGATGGTGCTACAGATTGGCTCGATTGATATGAGCCAGTTGGAGCAAGGCATTGAAACGGTTACCATCAATGATTTTCGCTGGCATGCCTGTGATGTAAAATCGATCTCCCTGGTGGCTAATGTTATGCTGCGTGAGCAGGCGACGCAGGCGGGCGTGGTGGATGCTATTCTCGTCAGAGACGGTTATGTCACCGAGGGCACGGCCAGTAATTTTTTCATGGTCAAAAAAGGCGTGCTAATTACACCCCCCATCGGCCAGTATTTGCTGTCGGGGATCACGCGTGATCTGGTGATAGATCTGGCGAAAGAAAATGGTATCGACTGTGAGATCCGGCCGGTGGCAGAAACCGAACTCGAATCAGCCGATGAAATCTGGCTGACCAGTTCTACGCGAGAAATTGCTCCGGTGGTGCGGCTCAATGGTAAAGATGTGGCGGATGCGGAAGCGGGCCCGCTATGGAAAAAAATGATTAATATTTATCAGCAGTACAAACAGGTATTGCGACAGGCAAAGTAATGAGTAAAAAAATTCCGATTCTAGAAAGCCAGAGCAGTGAGGAAACGTTGTTTGAGTTCCCCTGTGAATTTCCGATCAAGGCGATGGGTAAAACCTGCACCGAGATGGAGATTGCCGTGGTCGAAATTATGAATCGTCATGTACCAAATCTGGGCGAAGGCGCGATCCGTATGCGTCCAAGCAGCAAAGGAACCTACACCGCCATCACGGTGATTATTCAGGCGCAGAGCAAAGCCCAGCTGGATGCTATTTATATGGAACTCACTGCTTGTGAGTATATCGCTTACGCGATTTAGGCTGTTCGAGTGAAACTAAAGGTTCGCCATCTCGGGCTGCGGGCTTATGAGCCGGTGTGGCAGGCCATGCAGCAGTTCACCGATGCACGCGAAAAAAATACTGAAGATGAAATCTGGCTGGTGCAGCATCCGCGAATCTTTACCCTGGGTAAGGCGGGCAAGCGCGAGCATCTGTTAAACCCCGGTGCTATTCCTGTGGTTCAAGTCGATCGTGGTGGTCAGGTCACTTATCATGCGCCCGGCCAGCTGGTGGCGTATATCCTGCTGGATCTCAATCGTCTGGGTGTTGGTGTGCGTGAGCTGGTGACGCGACTGGAAAACGCCATCATCAATGTCCTCGCTGAATATGGCATCACGGCCGAATCGCGACGCGATGCTCCGGGCGTTTACGTAGATGGCCGAAAAATTGCCGCTCTGGGGTTAAGGGTGCGTCGGGGTTATTGCTTTCATGGCATGGCATTAAATGTGGACATGGATCTGGAGCCATTTGCTAGAATAAACCCGTGCGGTTACGAGGGTCTGGAAATTACCCAGATCACCGATCTGGTTGATGATGTTGATTTTGAAGTGGTTAGTCAGCAGTTGTTATCCCACCTTAAGTTACAGTTGAAATATAGCGAACTCGTAGATCTTGTAGAATTATGACGCCAGAGCAGCCAGAAAATAAAAACGCGCCGCGCCGCGCCGTTGTCGGTGAAAAACATAAAGGCGCTGAAAAACTGGCGCGTATTCCCATAAAAGTGGAACAGCCTGCCGAGCGTTTGCGTAAGCCGAGCTGGATTCGCGCTAAATCACCTTTTCATGCAAACGTAAAAAAACTTAAAGGTGTTTTACGTGATCAGCAACTGCATACCGTGTGTGAAGAAGCCGCCTGTCCTAATCTCGGCGAATGTTTTGGTAAGGGCACGGCGACCTTTATGATTATGGGCGATATCTGTACTCGCCGTTGTCCGTTTTGTGATGTCGGTCATGGTCGTCCAGCGCCGCTGGATGCGGATGAGCCGGTAAAGTTGGCCGAGACGATTAAGGCCATGGAACTGAAATACGTGGTCATTACTTCGGTCGATCGCGATGATTTGAGAGATGGTGGTGCTGAACATTTCATTAACTGCATTACAAAAATTCGCGAAGCAAATCCCGAGATAGAAATTGAAATTCTGGTGCCGGATTTTCGTGGGCGATTAGAAGTGGCGCTTGAAATTATGAACCAGTCACCACCGGATGTGTTTAATCATAATCTGGAAACTGTACCGCGTTTATATAAACAATGTCGCCCCGGCGCTGATTATCAGTGGTCATTGAACCTGCTGAAAGAATTCAAGGCATCGCATAAAAACGTGCCGACCAAGTCTGGCCTGATGCTGGGTCTGGGCGAAGAGCTTGATGAAGTGCTTGAAGTGATGCGAGACATGCGTGCGCATAATGTAGAAATGTTAACGCTCGGTCAGTATCTGCAACCCAGTAAACATCATCTTCCGGTTGAGCGTTATGTTACGCCCGACGAGTTTGATGAATTGTATAATGCTGGAATGGAAATGGGTTTCAAACATGTGGCGAGCGGGCCGATGGTGAGGTCTTCTTATCATGCGGATCTGCAGGCGCATGGTGAATTTTAGAGAGCTCTGCACGAAGCATCTTTTTCGTCATGGCGGCGTTGAAAATGATCTCAAAATACTCATTTACTACGTGTAAACTGCGTTTTTTTCGATAATTTTTGCCTTGCCCTGACAAAAAATCTACATCGTGCAAAGCTCTCTGGAGAAATATATTCGATTAATTATTAAGAAGAGAAGTTATGGGTTACATATTTAAACCAATTCGTTGGGTGTTAGCGCAAATTATTATTGCGCTTGACTGGCTGACCAAGCCGAGCATTCCTGCATATTCACCAGAAAAAAGAGCCGAGCTGGATGCGGCAACGGCCAACATGGCTTTGTATCAATTTAACCAGTGTCCGTTCTGTGTGAAAACACGCCGATCTATTCGGCGTCTGGGGCTGAATATCGAGCTGCGTGATGCGCGCAATGATCCAAAGTGGAATGCAGAACTGATCGAGCAGGGCGGCAAATACCAGGTGCCCTGTCTGCGTATTGTTGATGATAACGGCGAGGTGAGCTGGCTGTATGAATCCAACGCAATTGGCCATTATCTCAATCAGCGCTTTGGCTGAGTGAGTGCATGGCGGGTGTCGCTAAAAATCAGACAGTTTCATTTTTAGCAGGCCGGCCACGCTGATTGCGTCGGTAATCTCACCAGTCATAACGCGCTCAAAAGCTTCCTCTAACGGAAGCTTTTCTATTTTTAAGTCTTCCGTTTCTTCAAATTCGGTTTCACCTTCGGTAAGACCTTTTGCAATGTAAACAATACCGCGTTCGTTGGTCACTGAATTCGAGGTATGCAATTGCATGAGCTCCTGCCAGTGCGTGGCAGTCAGGCCGGTTTCTTCACGCAGTTCGCGTTTGGCGGAATCGAGCGGGTCAGTGTGCAGTGGTCCACCGCCCATGGGTATCTCCCAGGAGTAGCAGTTGGGTACATAGCGATATTGTCCAACCAGCCAGGTATTGTTGTACTCGTCGACAGGGATAATACCGATGGCGATATTTTTGAAATCGATTTTGCCGTAATGCGAAATGCCACCGCCGGGGTTGATGACCTTGTCTTCGTGCAGGCAAAGCCATGGGTTGTCATAGATGACCTTGCTGGATTGAGGTCGCCATGGATTCGGGTAGGTTTTTAATTTCTTCATCGCATAATTCGCCGTTTGATGTTTTTCTTTGCCGCCGGATCATTGTCGGTGTTCTCGGCAGCAAGGGCTGTGCCCGTTGCCGTGAGCAGGCTCTCATTCATGTGCAGCGCCTGAATCAGGCTCAGGCCAATACCGATTTTTTTACGCGCCTGTTCGAGATCGTATTCCGCCTGAAGGTGCATCCAGTAACTGGCGCTGTTGCCGAAGTAATAAGCGAGCCTGATAGCGGTGTCGGCGGAGATGGCGCGTTTGCCCAGAATGATTTCATTGATCCGACGCGGCGGTACCCTGATGGCACGCGCGAGCTGGTTCTGACTGAGATTTTTAGGTCTCAGGTACTGACCTAGCAAGAGTTTTCCCGGGTGTGAGCGCGCCATGTTTTAAATATAACGTTATACGTTATATAACGCAAGACGTTATATTTCTTCTTAATTGAGGTGAGGGGGGTAGTTAAATATATCTATTTATTAATACTAAATTATTTATGAATGATGTGAACTACTCGTTCCTAGATTGTACCTTTATAGAGAAAGTTACATAACTAACCGGGTGCTGCAAAAAAATTTCATTTTCAAATATTTCAATAATAATAAACCCTTCCATAAGTTGAGAATTTTTATTAAAAGACATGTCTGCAGAACCTGCGCCAATTTGAATCATGGCTGACTCTCCTCCGGGTGTATCTGTTGTGGTTTTTGTGAGAATCGCCTCCTGTTTGATTCTTGCGATAATTTTCTCAGTGGTTTCGTAATAACTAGACATACTGTTATCGGTAATTGGAGGGGGGGCATTAGTGGATATGTCTACATTGCCATCATCAATGTTCTGATTTTGAGTTATATCTGTAACAATAAAGTTTTCTATGGGTTGTGTGTCTATATTAATGGGTATATCTACTTCGCCATCATCAATGTTCTGATTTTGAGTTATATCGGTTGCACCCTCATCAATTTGAGTCATGGCTGACTCCTTTTCGGGCGTGTCTGTCGTGTCTCCTGTGATGGTTCCGTAATCGTAATGATCGGGCTTGTTATTATTAGTGCTGTTATTGGTCGGCTGAAAGGATTCATTAACGCTTATGGTGTCTTCATGGCTGGTTGCTTTTGTATCTAGTCCTGATTCTATTTCTACCTCGGGAAGCATATTGGTTAAGTTGGTAAAGAGTAGCGAAATACGCCAGATCAGAATACCCAGTGCAATCAAAAAAACTGAGCTAAAGATTAACCTGTATTTAATCATATGGTATTTATGATGTGTTTCTGGATAACTATATTCAGAATCCAGAGCGACCCTGAATAAGTATCTTTGTCATTTGGGTTAGGGTGAAACGCGATGAAAAAAGCTAACAAACTGATGATGCTTTCCGTTTCTTTATTAATTAGAAGCCCCCCCGGAGACACCATTCCTAATTTATAATGCCCGTTGCACGGGGGGGGGTAAGTTCGTTCCCGATTAGTCCTTCTAAACTGAGAGTGCCTGCCTATGAAGGGCTCTCTGTCTCTTTTTGCCGTATAATGCTCTATCCTTATGGACTGGTAATTGTGTACGTCAATTCGGCACCGTTATATCTACAGTTATTAGGTGTACCACTAGTAGTTTTGATGTCTGCACTGATATGAACAATTGTCGATGGAGCGACGACTTGTGTAAATGCAGGGAAGTCTTTAACTTGTATGCCTGATAAGGTGGTTGCGTAGTCGGCTGAGTCAGTGCCGCTATATACGGAGATCACAGTTGTTCCAGAGTCAGCGGTGCCAAAGGTTTTGTATTTGATTGTTGCAGCAGTTAGACAGTCTGGATAAGCATCATAAAAACTTATTTTTCCACCGGTAAGAGTAAAAGTAGTACCTGGTGGAACTTGAATGGGAACGGCACAATACCAATTATAAGTACCAGAAGATGCTCCCATGGCAGTTATTCCAGGCCCATGGGTGTTGCCAGGTGGGTTCATAACGCCTGTCTCCAAATGTGGATCTGCGCCGCCACTCAAGCCTCTATGGCATGATGTTGTTAGTGCATGCAGAGTACCGCTCTTAGAGAATGTTTCTAAGTTTGTTATGGATAAAGCGTTACTCGTAATATCTGCAGCGTTAATGGAAATGTCTCCAGCGTTAGCGGCAATATCTGCAGCGTTAATGGAAATGTCTCCAGCGTTAGCGGCAATATCTGCAGCATTGGTCGCAACACCTGTGGTATTGGCGGTAATAGCTGCTGTGTTAGCGCCAATGGCTCCAGCGTTAGCCGCTACAGCGTCAGCATCTGTATAGACAGTATCATTATCAGTTTCACAGGTCACAGTACCATCAGCCTTGATTACACGGATTGAGGACCCAACGGCGCAAGTTGCTGTGACGCGATTTTGTTTTCCGGCAACAACAGTAGCGGCTGCTGTGATGGCTGTGGTATTGGCAGTAATATTGGTGTCATTGTCATTTACCGCGGCTTTAATATTGTCCAGCGTGGTTGCCGTCAGGGTGTCGCCGGTTGTATAGGTATCTGCAATAGAACCAGCCGTGGCAGTTTGGCTAATCAGCGTCAGCGCTACACTGGCTGCAATTATTACTCTGTATTTCATAATCTTCTCCTTGCTATGTCTCTGATTTTTTGATGTGCTTAAGCACTGTTTATCTGTCATTTAAATCTGCTTAATAATTATTGATTAACCCAGCGTGCAGTTATCAAGTAGAGATGTTCCCATTACGCATGGTCCTGCACCGGCAGCCCCAGCAACACGTGGATCTGTACCTGCGGCTAGTTCGGCTGCATTGCTGATACTGTCACTATCGAAATCATATGAGGCCAGATCATAGTCAATCGCAGCAAAGCTGATACTGCCTGAGCCACTAGTTAAATCGACAGATTTACTTGCAGTTGCGACGATGAGGGTGCCAGCTGCATCTGTGTATTCGTACGAGATGTCTACCGTGTGCACTGCTAAGGTTAAGCCTGTAATCGATGCTGAGGCAGAACCAGCGCCCGCAGGATCGATAGTCATTTCTGTTCGAGTCGCACTGCCATCAATAATGATGAATGCGCGTAAAACTTCTCCCGGTGTTCCCGGTAAAGTTAGTTTTTGTAGCGCTGCTGGAATTTCCGTTTTAGCTACGCTGGTGTTATTTCCGGCAGTTGTATTATTACTGCTGTCACAGGCATAAAGTGTATTTAAGAATGCAAGGCTGATAATGATTCTTGTTGCATTTCTAATGTAGTTATTCATATTAGAGTCCATTATGTAAATGTTATGGAGCGATGGGTTCGGCTGTTGTGACTGTCAGAGTGGCTGTTGGTGTACTGCTACCGCCACCACCGCCACCGCCGCCACCAGCGGCGAGTGCAAGAACACCTAACCCAACCCAGTACCATGTATAAGATTCCTCCTCTTCTTCTTTTTCTTTTGCAAAAAGTGTTGGTACTTTTTCTGAGGGGGTTGCAGCCACTGTGCCTGCAGAGACTGTTTTTACGCTGATTGGTGAAAATGAATAGCCGTGCAATAAGGTATTGCCTGCAAAATCCATGGCTTGAACATAGTACTCTATGCCGGGTGACTTGATTTGGTCTGCAGTAATGTTCGCTCGATAATCATCAGATTTATTGATGTTCTGCATAGCCAGGCTTTTATATGCCTCGGTTCCCGTGACTCTGTAATAGAGGACCACCTGTTTAACACCCACATTATCGGTCACTGTGACAATGACTTCGTGGTTTTTACCGGGTTCTACCGTTTCAATATATTTTTCCTGGCTAATTTTCGGTGCGGCCAGATCACTAGTTGGTAATGAAAGTTGCTCAGCTCTTAAGAGCGGGGCATAGGCCAGTGTATGGCAGGTGAATACAACTAAAGCAAGGCGTAGTAAGTCTCTTGTCATTTTTTTCTTCCTCTGTTCTCTCTTCCATTAACTTTGTTGATTGAGAGTATGCACGTAGCAACCGGTTAACTTTTAACACGATATAAAACAGCGCGTCAAGTGGAAGTTGGTGTATTTGTGACGCAGTTCTGGTTTATGTGTTTAATGTCGGTCTGTTGTGAGCTTATGTAAAAAACAGTGTTGTACTTAAGCTGATTAAAAGAGGGTAACTGATCGGTATAGAGCAAATTAAATATGCCAGTATATATGTTTTTACCAATATACTTTTGGTCTGTTATTGTCGTCATAACGTACGGTAATTTCAAATTTGCTCCAGTTGCCCGGTGTTACCTGGCTACCGTTAATGTCAATCAGGTTGGTTAATTCGATATGTGCCTGTGCTTCATTTTCTTTTGGGATAAATTGTAAGTTGGATATGTTTACGTTAATACTGCTATATTGCTCAAGTAACTGATTAATAAACTGTTCTCTGCCAGGAATATACTGGCTCATCTTTTTAAGTTTATTTTTATCGCGTGTTTGTATGGCTGACTTAAATTGACCAATAACTTCACTTGCTTTACCAATGTCGAGCTTCTTGGCAGAGGCTGCTTTTTTGGGCTGGTTATTTTTCAGTGTGGCCTGCATTGCTCTGATGGTTGAAGCAGGGGTTGATATTTTTTTCATGATATCAATGACATTTTCTGCTTTTTTCAGCTGAGTGGCGGCAATATGCTGGTCAAATTGAGAAGCATAATATTGTTGTATATTTTTTATGCCGTCTAATGCTTGTCTATTATCAGGATCTAGTTTTAATATTTTTTTATAAATATTGTAGGCATTGTTATTTGCCGGTGTGATGTAATTTTTTTGAGCAAATAACTTTTTGGCCTGATTTTGGAGTTGCTCAAGTTGTGCCTGTTTTTCCTGTTGCGCTTCCAGTTCTGCTTTCTTCTCTTGTTCTTTTTTAAGTTGAGCTTCTAGTTGCTGCTTTTTCTGTTGTGCTTCCAGCTCTTCCTTTTCCTTCTGCTGAATCTCCAGCTGCGAATTTTTCTCTTGCTCTATCTTGAGTTGCGCTTCCAGTTGCTGCTTTTTCTTCAGTGCTTCCAGTTGAGCATTCTTTTCCTGCTCTTCTTTTAGTTGGGCTTCCAGTTGTGCGTTTTTCAGTTGAGCTTCCAGTTGTTCTTTCTCCTGTTGAGCCTCTAATTGGTCCTTTTTCAGTTGAGCTTCCAGCTGTTCTTTCTTTCTCTGGAGTTGTTGCGGAGATAGTTGATCAGTTCCGTTTTGATAGTAGAAGTAACCACCTGCAGCACCTGCGGTTATTAGTATAAGAGCCAATGAAATGGCCAGATAGCGGTTGCCATTGCCCTTTTTTTGTTCTGCTTGTGGTTGTGCCGTCTGATTCATCTTTGCGGCAGCCGCTGCAATAGCCGGGTTGATTTCACCTGGGCTAAATATGGCTGTTGCATTAGCGGGTGTTTCACCACGCTCCAGGCATTCAATATCAGCAATGATTTCTCGTCCTGAGTGATAACGATCTTTGTGGTCCTTAGCCAGTAAGGTGTCCAGTAAAGGCTGGTATTTTGCGTGAGCCGCATCAAGGGGTGGAACAGATTCAGTGATATGTTTGAAAACGATGGCGATGGTCGAGTCGGCATCGTACGGCACGTGCCCAGTCAGCATTTCATAGAAAACTACACCGAGACTGTAAAAATCTGAGTAAGGGCCTACTTCCTGCCCCTGTGCCTGTTCCGGGCTCATATAGTGGGGTGTGCCAATAACCGTCCCGGTTGCGGTCATCTTGGAGGTGGATTCGGTGGCTTTGGCAATACCAAAATCAGCCAGGATAGCCGTGCCGTCTTCTCTAAAGAGTATGTTTTCCGGTTTTATATCGCGATGAATAATATGTTTGCTGTGTGCAAAGTCGAGTGCAGAAGCAATTTGCTTCATAATAATCAGTGCTTCTCGTTCGCTTAAACCTTTTTTTATTTTGTCATCCAGGTTTTCACCGGGTACCAGTTCCATGGCGATGTAGTTATGGCCATCATGTACACCTACGTCGTATACGGTGATGATGTTTATGTGGTTTAGTTTTGCGACTATTCTGGCTTCTGAAATGAAGCGTTCACTGAAAGAGGTATCGTCCTCTTCATCCAGATTTTTGGACATCACCTTGATGGCAACATGTCGATCCAGGCCTTTGTGCAAAGCCAGATAGACTTTGGCCATACCGCCTTTGCCAAGTTGTTTTTCTATTGTATAACCGGGAATTTCTAGCATGATCGCCTTACGTGGCCTTTATTAATCAGCATGTTATCTTTGGTCAGATAGAACGCTGTTTTTATGTTAATTGCGATAATAATACATGACCATTTAATCAAATGGTTTAATTTTTCAATGTTTTGGCAAAAAATGTTGATTAATATGCAGGAAACATATTAATGTCTATTCAATTCACGTGTCTATAAGCAGGATTGTTAATGGTTGAGCTGTCATACGGAGCTAGTACAGATGTCGGTAATGTCCGTGACCACAATGAAGATTGTTATTTAGCGGTACCGTCATTGGGTCTCTGGCTGATAGCCGATGGTATGGGTGGTCACGCCTGTGGAGAGGTGGCTAGCGACATTGTGGTCCGCACTATTGGCGAAGCTATTGGTAATGGTGATGAACTGGCCAATGCTATTCAAAAGGCGCACAGAGCGATTCTCGAATCGGTAGAGAAAGGCATCGGTAAGAGAGGTATGGGCTCGACAGTGGTTGCTATTCATGTGTCGGGTCATCATTATAAGCTCGCATGGGTGGGAGACAGTCGAGCTTATCTATGGGATGGCAAACTAAAGCAAATCAGTAAAGATCACTCGCTAGTTCAAATGTTGTTGGATACCGGTAATCTCACAGAAAGAGAAGCTATGAATCATCCACAAAAAAACATTATCTATCAGAACCTGGGTGCGAAGGATGTTGATGCGGTTAATGTGGGTATTATTGAAGGACAGTTCTATAAGAATCAGAAAATTCTTTTGTGTAGCGATGGTCTGTCTGATGAACTGCCAAGAGATGAGATTGCTGAGGTATTAGGTGAGTATGATAATGACCAGAAAATCACTGATGGACTAATTAGTGCCGTTCTGAAAACCTCCGCTAATGATAATGTTACCGTGGTGGTGGTTGCAGCACCGGATGATGCCCCGGAAGGTATCGGTAATGATAAAGGAGGCGAATCAGAAAGGATTACTCTTGTTGGTGAGTAGGGATCATGCTCATGTAATTTTTGGCGGTGGTGAATTTATGGTTGTTGCAAAATAGTAAATGCTATCTGTCCAGGAGTCTTTTCAGAAAAAACCTCACCAAGATTGAAAACACCATCGCCTAGTAGCGGCAGCTCTTCTCGCCGGATAAAAATCACATCCTGCCCGTTAAATTTAACATAGGTTCCATTCGTGCTATGGTCTACCAGTACAAATTTTCCACGTCTGTATTCAAGGTTAACGTGTACTCTAGATGCGTAACTGGCGTTGAGAGCAATATTGCAGCTATTGTCTCGTCCTATGACAACGGGTGATTTAAAATCAGAGTCAGTATAAAACCGTTCTTCACCCGCAAATTTTAGAAAAATAGTACCTTTGGCATTAGCGACTTTGCTGATATCTGCTGTGCTAGCAAACTTTGTAACATTACCTTCTTCTTCCCAGTCAATCTGGAATATCTTTAATTCTTCTTCTTTGCCTTTTACTTTGGCGGTATCGAAAAGTCGGGCGGCGGATTTCTTTTTTTCGTCCAGTTTTGAAACAAGATATTCTGTTGTGATAATTTGACCTGCTTTGGCAATACCGCCCATACGAGCAGCCGTGTTGACAGCATCACCAAAAAGATCATCGTCTTTCAGAATGGCGGTGCCAAAATGCATGCCGATACGTATTTCTAATTTAACGCCGGTTTCACTATCTGGGGTTACTGTTTTTTTCTGTATTTCAATAGCTGCATTGGTCGCATCATCAGCAGTGGGGAAGCAACTCATTACTTCATCACCGATGGTCTTTATGACGCGACCATTATTCTTCTGAGTGATATTGATCATGTCACTAACACAGCTACCGATGAGTCTTTCGGCAATCTCATTGCCCATAGATTCATAGATTCTTGTGCTGCCTGCAACGTCGGCAAACATTATGGCGTAGTCTGTTTCCACTCGTTAAGTATCCATGTGTGAAGTCAAGTAAAAGATCTGCTTCTGAGATGGTTAATATAGTATCCTTTTTTTCACGGTTATAAAAGTAGTGTCTTGTGGGCAATAAATATGACAACCAACAAGATATCACATATTTCTAATTATAGAGACTGTGCAGATTTGTTATTGCCATCAGATGTGCTGGTATCCATCTGGTTTCCATGTTGGTGCGATTACATTGGGCATATCTGAGCGCCCTAGCAGCCGGGCAGGCGACAGGGTGAACTCGCCATAACGCAGGTTGATTTTGTCCATGGTGAGGTGTAATTGTTTGTCGCGGGCGAGCTGTTCTGGTTCGCTGGCGAACATGTCCATTTGCATGGCGGCTGGCCGCGGGTCGAGTGCGGTGATCTGAATCTGCCAGATGCCTTCGCCTTTCCATATGTGGTTCAGCTTCTGCTGGCAGTGCTGATAAATATGTCGGTGATCACTGCTAAACGAAGACAGGCGTATTTTTTCGCCCAGCCAGTCTCGTTCGCTACGCAGGCCAAACCAGAATGTGCGGGCTTCAAAATCGTGGCGGCGCAGCCTTGCGCCGACCTTGCTGCACATGTGCTGCAGATAAGTCAGGATGACCTGGCGGCTGCGGGTATTGGGTGGCATCACCTTGCCGTGGCCGATGGATTTGGGCGCGGCCACGTCGAAGTGCAGCGGCTCGGGGTCTTCGCCCTGGCACATATACCAGATGCGGCGGCCGGGATTACCAAAGCGCCGTGCCAGTACACTGATCGGCAACTTTTCCATATCACCGCAATAACGCACGCCGTGGTTGGCGAGAAACTGGCCGATCTTTTCGCCAATGCCGCAGAGCTCGGTGACCGGCACATGGCGCAGACGTTCACGGGCTTCCCAGGGCGGAATCACGGTAAAACCATCAGGTTTGTTGAGTTTGGCGGCGTATTTGGCGGTGGTGCGGTCGCCGCTGAGGCCGAGCGAGCAGAGCAGGCCGGAAGCGCGATACACCGCCTGTTTTAACAGACGTGCCGCTTCGGTGGGTGAGCCGTATAGCTGCTGGCAGTGTGTGATGTCGATAAAGGCTTCGTCTACCGAGAACACTTCCATATCTGGACAGACATCGTGCAGCGCCTGCATGATGCGCGTGGAAATGGCTGCATAGACCTCTGGTCGCGCCGGCCGCTGCACGATATTCGGACAAAGATGACGCGCTTCATTGAGATGCATGCCTGTGTGCACGCCGCGGGCGCGAGCTTCGTAGGAGCTGGTTATCACGCAACTGCCACGCAGGCCATTGGTCACCGCCACCGGCTGGCCGAGCAGAGAAGGGAAGTCGCGCTGTTCGACCGAAGCGAAAAAGGCATTCATATCGACCAGAGCGATGGCACGAGGCCAGTGAGTCGGAGTTGTGTTCACTAGTATCGTCTTAACTGTCCCACTAGCACGCCCTGAATCCTGACGCGGTGGGCGCCGTAGACCATGGGTTTCATTTCAGCATTTTCAGGCAGCAGTTCGATGAAGCGTCCCTGGCCGCTACGTTTGAAGCGTTTCAGGGTGGCTTCCTGTTCATCGATCAGGGCGACTACGATATCGCCATCGTTGGCGGTCTCACGAAATTCAATGATGGCGATATCGCCATCGAGGATGCCGATGTCGATCATCGAATCACCCTGTACGCGAATGGCAAAATTGTTACGTCCAAAAAAATCGACCAGATTGATTTCATCTTCCCCGGGAATCGCCTCGATGGGTTTGCCAGCGGCAATTTTTCCCAGCAGCGGCAGTGAGTTCTCTGCTCGATGGGGGTTCTCTCTGAGCAGACGAATGCCACGGTGTTTGCCCTTATCGATACTGATAAAGCCGGCATCGACCAGTGCCTGCACATAGCGGTGGGCAACACCACGCGAACTGATGCCAATGCCTTCAGCAATCTCCTGTAATTTAGGTGAGACGCCATGAAGCATGGTGTAGCGTTCGATAAAATTTAAAACAGTGCGCTGATTATCGGTGAGCATGATATTGTTCTCAAAATGTTCTCGTGGATATTATATGAGAACGTTATGAGAATTTTCAATGGTTATTTAAAAAACGTGATATATAGCCTACTGAGAAGCGGGCTTACAGGGAAGGCACAGTTTAATATGTTATGAATATTTTGACGATGACAGGGATAAAGGCCCGGTTTCTGGTAATGCTCTGGATCATAATATAATCCAGTTATCCTTATTTACCGGTGTGCCGTTTTATGAACCCCGAACGTCTGAAAACCATCAAGTCCACACTGGATAAAAGACAGCCTGACCTTACCGTGATTATGGAAAATGTTATCAAGCCGCATAATCTGGCCGCAGTCGGGCGTACGCTGGAGGCGGTTGGTGGCCTGCAGATACATGCGATCACCCAGCTACCTTCTCTTCGACTGTCACAGATGGCGGCAAGTGGCATCCGGCGCTGGTTGAAACTGGTCAAGCACCCGGCGACCGAGCAGGGAATTCAGTATCTAAAACAGCAGGGTTTCCAGATCGTTGCCACCAGCCTTTGCCAGGCCTCAAAAGACTTCAGGGAAGTCGATTACACGCAGCCGACGGCGATACTCGTCGGTGAAGAGCTCGAGGGTATTAGCGAACAGGCGCTTGCGATGGCCGATGAGCATGTCACCATCCCGATGATGGGCTTTGTGCAGTCATTGAATGTTTCGGTGGCCTCGGCACTGGTGCTTTACGAAGCTCATCGACAGCGCTCGGAGGCGGGTATGTATAACGAGCGGTCACTGGATGATGGTACTTACCAGGCCCTGTTGTTCGAGGCCTGCCATCCAAAAGTGGCAGAGTACTGCCGACAGAAAAAACTACCATATCCGGCGATCGACGAGAACGCGGAAATACTCGAGCCTGTCACAGGCAGTGCGGGTTCTGAGGAGGATGCGTTTTCTGGCTGGAGTAAAAGGAACGAGTCAGCCGGCTAGGTCGATTTATTTTTGAATATATCGTTAACGTTTTCTCGTTCCTACGCAGGAGCATGGGAACTAGTTGAAAAAACAAAGCCCCCTTTTCAGGGGCTTTGTTTATGAATTAACGTTTGGGGGCGTACAGATCGGTGCAGGTGCCTTCGGCCATTTCCGCAGCGAAGTTGAAGGTTTCGGACAGTGTCGGGTGCGGGTGCACGGTCAGCGCGATATCTTCGATGTCCGCACCCATTTCCAGCGCCAGTACCGCTTCGGCGATGAGTTCGCCGGCGTTGGTGCCGACCATGCCGGCGCCGATGATCTGGTGCGTGTTCTTGTCGAACAGTACCTTGGTCATGCCTTCGTTGCGGCCGATGCTGAGCGAACGACCGCTGGCCGCCCAGGGGAAGGCGCCTTTGGTGTAGGCGATGCCCTGCGCTTTGGCCTGCTCTTCGGTGATGCCCATCCAGGCGATTTCCGGGTCGGTGTAGGCCACCGATGGAATCGTCTTGGCGTCAAAATAAGATTTCATTCCGCTGATGGTTTCGGCGGCGGTTTTGCCTTCGTGCGTGGCTTTGTGCGCCAGCATGGGCTGGCCGACGATGTCGCCGATGGCATAAATATTCGGCACGTTGGTTTTCTGCTGTTTGTCGACCGCGATAAAGCCACGTTCATCCACTAGCACGCCGGCTTTCTCGGCGTCGATTAGCTTGCCGTTCGGGCTGCGACCAACGGCCAGCAGCACGCGGTCGAAGGTGTCGGTCGCCGGTACATTCTTGCCTTCAAAAGAAACCTTCAGGCCGCTCTTCAGGGCTTCGATGCCGGTGACTTTGGCATTGAGCCAGATGTTTTCGTAGCGGCTCTTCACGCGTTTTTCCAGCGGGCGAACCAGGTCGCGATCACAGCCGGGAATCAGGCCGGGGGAGAGCTCGACGATGGAAACTTTTGAACCCAGCGCATCATAAACCGTGGCCATTTCCAGGCCGATGATACCGCCGCCAATCACTAACAGGCGCTTGGGAACTTCTTTTAATTCGAGCGCACCGGTGGAATCCATCAGGCGCGGGTCGTCGTAGGGGAAACCGGGGATTTTCATCACCGAAGAACCGGCAGCGATAATCACGTCGTCGAACGAGATCGTGGTGGTCTTGCCGTTCTTGTCTGCAACATCGATGGTTTTGGGCGAAGTGAACTTGCCGTAACCGGTGACGATTGTAACTTTGCGCTGTTTGGCCAGACCTGCCAGACCACCGGTCAGCTGGCCGATGATATTGTTTTTGTATTCAACGATTTTTTTGATATCGATTTTCGGTTTGCCGAAGACGACGCCGTGTGCACCGATTTCTTCTGCTTCGTTGATAATGTGCGCAGTGTGCAATAAAGCCTTGGAGGGAATACAGCCCACGTTCAGGCAGACGCCGCCGATGTTGCTGAATCGCTCGATCAGGATAACGCTCTTGCCCAGGTCAGCCGCGCGGAAGGCGGCAGTGTAACCACCCGGGCCGGAACCGAGCACCACAACTTCGGCGTGCATGTCACTGCCTTCTGGAATGGCGGCTGCTACAGGCGCTGGAGCTGCGGCGGGTGCGGCAGCAGGTGCTGCCTCTTTTGCCGGAGCAGCGGCAGGTGCTTCAGCCGTTTCTGCGGCAGCGCCTTCAGCGACTTCCATTTCAAGAATAAGGTCGCCCTGTGAAACCTTGTCGTTTACTTTGACCAGCACCTTCTTAATCGTACCGGCGTAAGGCGAAGGAATTTCGATACTCGCCTTGTCAGATTCGAGCGTAATTAAGGCATCTTCTTCGGCAACAACGTCACCCGCGCTAACGACGACTTCGATGACATCAACATTAGAAAAATCGCCGATGTCAGGTACTTCTACTTTAACAATATTGGACATGAGTTATTCCTAAAGAACCAGTCTGCGTGTGTCGGCCAAAATTTTACCGAGGAAGGTGGTAAAGCGAGCGCCATCGGCACCGTCGATCACGCGGTGATCGTATGACAGTGAAATGGGCATTATCAGGCGTGGCACAAATTCACCATTTTTGTAAACCGGTTTCATGGCTGCACGGGAAACACCAAGAATTGCGACTTCAGGCGCATTTACAATCGGGGTGAACGCGGTGCCGCCAATACCACCCAGGCTGGAAATGCTGATGCAGCCACCGGCCATGTCGGCAGGTTTGAGTTTTTTGTCTCTGGCCTTGGCGCTGGTTTCAACCACTTCTTTGGCAATCTGCAGCAGTGATTTGCATTCGACATCGCGAATCACCGGCACCACTAAACCCGCAGGGGTATCCATGGCGACGCCGACGTTGATGTATTTTTTCAGAATCAGGTTCTCGCCTGAAGCATCCAGCGATGAGTTGAAACGCGGGTATTCTTTCAGCGCCGACGCCACTGCTTTCACCAGGAAA
>JAOUNI010000036.1 GCA_029881035.1 Gammaproteobacteria bacterium
TTTAGTTTCGCGAGCGGGATTACAAAATACTTCCCTGTATTTTGCCCTTCGGGCCAGCCATAAACCGGCTGTTCAATTTCGATCCCATCGAAATTAGTGGCGAGTCGAAACGGGCGCGTTGGCAAAGTTGCATGGTTCGGGAACCCGTTAGGGCAAGGTGTTATGGGCGGCCTTTTTCTGGGCACTCTTTTTTGGCTGTTGAAAAAAGAGTACCTCGCCCGTGGGTGCGACTACCCACTACCACCAAAGTTATGAATTAGTACGAGGGCTAGTATTTGTACAAAAGCCCAAACGTGGATCCCGGCTAAGAAACATACCGGGATGACGGTGGGGCGCATAAACAAAAACCTAGCCGCCAAACATCCCCTTCAACATAAAGAAGAAAATAACCGAAAGTATCGCGCCTGCCGGCAGGGTAATAATCCACGACATAAAGATATTACGAATTACATTCAGATTGAGCGCAGCTACACCACGCGCCAGACCTACACCCAGTACCGCACCAACCAGTGTGTGTGTGGTTGAAACTGGAATACCGGTTCCCGAAGCCAGAACCACGGTGGTAGCTGCCGCCAGTTCTGCCGCGAAACCACGGCTGGGCGTAAGCTCGGTGATCTGCTTGCCAACGGTGGCGATCACCTTGCGGCCATACATAGCCAGACCCAGTACGATACCCACACCACCCAGCAGTAACACCCATAAAGGTAAAATCGATTTAGCCGCCACGACGCCGCCATTATTGATAATGCCAACTACGGCAGCCACTGGCCCGATCGCATTGGCGACATCATTAGAGCCGTGTGCGAAAGCCATACCGCAGGCGGTAACAATCATCAAAACACCAAATACTTTTTCAACGTTGGCATAATGAAAATACTTATCTGCGGCAGGATCAATTTTAATTCGCTGGATAAAAAAATGACCGCCAGCCATCAAAATAAGCCCGATGATGGCCGCATAACCGTAACTTTGTAACGCGGTTATTTCCAGGCCAACATGCGCGAGCCCTTTGAGCAGGGTCACCAGCGCAATCATAAAACCTGCTAGAAATATGTAACCCGGCACATAACGCTTGGCATACATTAGCGGGTTCTCACGATTCAGAATCAGCGTTTGCACACTACGGAAAATCATATAGGACATGATTCCGGCCAGCAGTGGAGAGATCACCCAGCTGGCAACAATAAAACCAATTTTGTCCCATTTAACCGCATCCATACCAATTCCGACCATGGCGAAACCGACTATGGCACCAACAATGGAATGCGTAGTTGAAACCGGCCAGCCATTGCGTGAGGCAATCAATAACCACAATCCTGCCGCCAGCAGCGAGGCCAGCATACCGTAGAGCAGCAAGTCGGGGGAACCCGAAATAATTTCGGCATCGACAATGCCTTTACGAATGGTTTTGGTGACCTGGCCACCGGCCAGCACCGCACCGGCAAATTCGAAAACCGCCGCGACAAGAATCGCCTGCTTGATAGTTAAGGCTTTGGAGCCCACTGATGTGGCCATGGCATTGGCGACGTCATTAGCTCCAATACCCCAGGCCATGAACAGACCAAAAACAGCAGCCAGGATCAAAAATGTAGTGCTATGTTCAATAATTACTTCCATCACTCGACCCCTAGCGTGCCAGCATTAATTGCAAACGACTACCGACACGTTGCGAGCAATCCGCAATATCTCCAGTCTCTTCGATGATTTTGTACAGGAACATTACGTCAATCGGAGACATGTCTTTTTCAATAGCGAATATTTTGCGGCGAATACCGGACTGTAAATGATCAGTATCACTTTCAATTTCGTCCAGCTTGGCGAGCATAGCTGAAACAATTTTTACTTCCTGACCGCTAAAGCCGGTTTCGACCAGCTCATCGAGCTCATTAATAGCTTTTTTTGCCTGTTTACAGGCATCGACACAGCGCTGCACAAAACGAATATAGTCAATGTGAATCACTTCCGGCAACGTCATGCGACGACCGACAATAATACCGGCGATATCTTTGGCGGTATTTGCAATCTTGTCCTGCGACAACAGCACTTCCAGCAGGTCCTGCCTGGACATGGGCATAAACAAACTTTTGGGTAGATTGAGGCGCAGGGTTTTTTTCAGGACATCGGCTTCTTCTTCAAGACTGGAGACTTTCTGCTGCGTTTGTTCGACTGTGTCCCAGTCTTCATTGATAACAGCGTTAAATAGAGGCACTAACTCGGAAGCACAGGCATATACCTTAGCCATATGCTCTTGCATGGGATCAACTGGCGATCTGCCAAAAATCCCGGACATGTATCCACCTAGGGGCATATCTATTCTCCTTCCGGCACCATTGCACGAAAATAATTATGTGACTCTAAATTTTGCGCAAATTGTAAGCAATTCAAAATAAAAGGAAAGCTTTTTTTAAAACCCCTTTTTTACCTGTCGTAAGCTCATGTTTAATATAGACAAAAGTTCAACGATACAAATCATACGAAACTCCCCTTTCTTTAAAAGATTGTCGAATCTACCAGCTGTCAGTTAAACTGTGCGGGTTTAAATTTATGGGTAGCTAGAATGAATCTGGAAGGTAAAAAAGTATTAGTCACCGGCGCAGACGGCTTTATCGGTAGCCATCTAGTTGAAGCTTTAATAGCAAAAGGATGTGATGTCAGAGCATTCGTTTATTACAACTCTTTCAACACATGGGGCTGGCTGGATTCTTTTGAACCAGCAAAACTCAAGCAACTCGATGTATTTGCCGGTGACATACGTGACCCGAACGGAGTTGACACCGCAATGCAGGGCGTTGATGTTGTTTTTCATCTGGCGGCATTGATTGCTATCCCTTTTTCTTATCACTCACCTGATTCATACGTCGACACCAATATCAAAGGCACCTTAAATGTTCTCCAGTCTGCCCGTCGTCATAATACGCAACGTGTGCTGGTAACTTCCACCTCTGAAGTTTATGGTACCGCTCAATACGTACCCATTGATGAAAAGCATCCCTATCAGGGACAGTCACCCTACAGCGCTACAAAGATAGGCGCCGATCGTATGGCAGAGTCTTTTTATCGCTCATTCGACTGTCCCGTAACCATCGCCCGCCCATTTAATACTTATGGCCCGAGACAATCGGCCAGAGCGGTCATTCCGACCATCATCACACAATTGCTGTCGGGTGAATCTGAAATCAAACTGGGCAGCCTGGATCCGACTCGTGACTTCAACTATGTCATCGATACGGTGGAAGGCTTTATTGCGCTGGCTGAATCAGACAAAACCATTGGTGAAGAAATTAATATCGCAACAGGTGCTGAACGCACGATTGGTGATCTGGCTCATTTTCTGATTCAGCAACTCAATCCGGATGCAAAAATTAATCTGGATCAGGCTCGTCTCCGCCCAGAGAAATCCGAAGTCGACAGATTGCTGGGGGATAATAAAAAAATCAGCGCCCTGACTAACTGGACACCCAAACACGACCTGGAAGCAGGACTTATCGAAACCATCGCATGGTTTAAAAAACCGGAAAATTTAAGCCAGTATAAATCCTGGTTATATAACATCTAATTCGAACGGAGAAAACACATGCGTGCGATCATTCTTGCCGGCGGCAAAGGCACTCGTTTAAAGCCTTACACAACATTAATACCCAAACCGCTGGTACCGATTGGTGGGAAATATTCAATCCTTGAAGTCATCTTAATGCAATTGGCTGATGCAGGATTTACCCACGTCACTCTCGCCGTTAATCATTTGGCCAACCTTATTCAGGCCTATTTTGGCAACGGTGAACGACTTGGATTAAAAATAGATTATTCTATTGAAGAAGTTCCGCTCAATACTATCGGCCCACTGACTTTAATCGATGACTTGCCTGAAAACTTTCTGGTCATGAATGGCGATATTCTGTGCGATCTGGATTATAAAAAATTCTTTGAGCAGCACGCTGCAGCCAATGCTGATGTGTCTGTGTCCTCATTTCAACGTGATGTCAAAGTTGATTTTGGCGTTCTTGACTACGACGAAAACAACCGACTCACCGCCTTTCGTGAAAAACCTGAATATCATTTTGATGTTAGCATGGGAATTTATTGCCTCAATAAAAGATCAATAGATCGTCTGGAAAAAGGTGCCAGCTATGGCTTTGATCAACTCATGATCGATGGCATAGAAAACAAACGTCACATATCAATCTGCCCCTTTGATGGCTTCTGGTTAGACATTGGACGTCCCGAAGATTACGCCTATGCGGACGAGCATTTCTCTGAATTTTCGGATCGATTTGAATTTCTAAAGTGAGCATACTGGTCACCGGCTCATCGGGATTTGTCGGCAGACATTTACTCGACTACTTAAGAAACAACACTGATTCGAAGTGCCTCGGTTTAACCAGGACCCCGATAAAAAATAATCACAATGACACTGTTGTTTGCGACCTTAATGATAAAGATCAGCTTGATAAATTAATAAAAAAACTACAACCCTCGCTGATATTCCAAACAGCTGGTAGTTTTTCCAACGATTTTGAAACCGATTTCCAGAATAACGTACGATGCACTAAAAATATTCTGGACTCAGTTAAAGAAAACAGCCTCGCAAGCAGAATACTGCTCATGGGCAGCGCCGCAGAATATGGTGAAATTAACAACGATGAAAACCCTGTTACAGAAAATCATCCATTAAACCCTATTAGCATATACGGCTGGTCAAAAGCAGCGCAAACACAACTTGCTCATCTCTATACCAAAACTTATGGCCTGGACATTGTTAACGCCCGCACTTTTAATTTGATCGGCAAAGGCATGTCAGAAAAATTATTTGTTGGCCGTGTCGAAAAACAGATCAATGCCATTCTTTCTGGCGAGGCCGACAAGATTACAGTCGGCAACCTTGATGCTGAACGCGACTACATTGACATAAAAGATGCTTGCGCTTTTTATTACAAGATAGCGACAAAGGGAAAAGCAGGAGAAACATACAACGTCGGTAGCGGTCATCCCACAGGCATGAGAGAGCTTTTAAATAAGTTATTACATCAGGCAGGACTTGATTACTCAGTTGTTAATGAAAACTCAAATGGGAAAAATACACCACATTCCGAAGTCAGTATTATCTATGCAAGCATCGACAAACTCACAAAACTCACTACCTCTTCTTGATTACACGATTTAAGACACAAACTTATACTCACGTTATTCAGCTCGAAATCGCTTCACCGCGTCAATCAGTCGCTTCTTATGTTTGTCACTATCATCACTTCCGTAACGCAAACACTGATAATAATGAGTAATAGAACTCGCTTTAACTTTTGATGCAGGGAATATTTGCACCACACGAGCCAGAAACTCATCAGCGGATTCACTTGGCAGCTTTATTAAACCTGCCTTTTCCAGCTTCCGACAAAAAACGCCGTAATAATAACTAGCGACATCGCGTTTTGATTTAGTTTCGCCCTGCTTAAATACCCACAAAAAAACCAGTCCGCCTGACAATGTCATGGCCACTACCATCCAGGAAAATAAAGTTGCCTTATCTATATCTTTAATACCTAACATCTCAAACAGCTCCCGCTGTTTTTTATCATTAAAACCAATCACCCACTTATTCCAGCTATGGTTAAGACTATCTATGGTGTATCGGAGCTGGAACAACAATTGACTATTTGAAACCAGAAAAAACGGTAGTCGGCTTTCTTCAAGGCCGGCATTGGTAATGCCGTAATCAATACGACTGGGAGATACAGCCGCAGTCGGATCAACCCTTGTCCAACCTCGATCATCGAGCCAGATTTCTGCCCATGCATGCGCATCAGATTGCCGTACTATCATATAGTCATCCAGTGGATTTAACGTACCTCCCTGATAACCGATAACAACGCGTGCAGGCACTCCGGCTGCACGCATCAGGTAGACAAAAGCACCGGAGTAATGCTCACAAAAACCCTGGCGGCTATTAAAAATAAAATCATCTATAGCATTTTCACCCAGTAACGGTGGTGATAACGTATAAAAAAATGGGTTCGTTTTAAAATAATTCAACACTGAATTTGTATAGGTGACATTATTACCGGCAGCCATCCTTAGTTTTTTTGCCAGTGCAATAGATTTTTCATTTAAGCCTTGTGGCAGTAACAAGTTTTTTTTAATTTCCTGCGCATTCAGGGCTTTATTAGTCGCTTGTAGATTCGATATCATCGAATAAGAAAAAAGATTATTAATTTCTTTTTCTGTAATCGCCTGGAGCTCTCGAGTAACCGTATATGGGCTAGCAACCAGATTTTCCAATGAATATAGCCACTTCCGTCCATGTGGCTCCAGCATGACCGCATATTCAATTAATTTTGCATCTGCCGTAACGTATTCAATTTCAGGGCGTAAATCTTCTGGCGCATCATCACGTCTCCAGGTTCTACCATCGTAATGTGACAGTACCAGCCCACGCCAGTACAGGTCTTTTTGCTCAGGCGGCTCGTCCTTAAACATCACCCTGAAAGCGACAGCTCCCGAACTGATCAAATTATTTATACTACCCGGTGACATTTCATCGCCTACTCCGGTTATCGCTGACTTTGCATCATCCGGTATTCCCCAGAGAGGTCCCTGAATACGCGGGAATAATACAAATAAAATCAGCATCAGTGGGATCGACTGCACCACCATACGCAATGAAATTTTTATTCGAGTTTTAAAATTGGTCGAGGACAATCGATCACTGAAAATAATCAGCAATGAAGTCAGATAAATTACCACTACAAATACATAAGCGGCAATCCACGGACTCTGAGTATGAAAGAAATTGGTCGCTACCAGAAAGTAACCAAGAAAAATAACCAGCAACACATCACGCTTGCTTTTCATTTCGAACAGTTTAAGAAAAGACAACATCAATAACATAGATGTCCCCGGTTCCTGCCCTAAAATCGTTCCATATGAAACCAGCAAGGAAACAACGACCGCACCCGCTAACAAAATCCGTATAAAAGCTACTGGCTGTCTGGTGCGGCCCGTGATAATCAGCAACGTCCAGATAGTAAACGAAGCTATCAACAATAATACATAGGGTGGCAAGCGCGAATATATCGGTAGCGCCACCAGATGGATGCCGATCAGCACTGGGGTAAATTTATGCTCGTCAATCGCCATAAAGCGCCAACGCCTTTAAACAACGCGCATAATGTGTGCGTCCGTTTGCCGGTTCAATTTCTACACCGGGCAATCGTAATCCATAAACCTGTCCTGCTGCTTCAGCGTCGATGAGCAAACGAGTCATCGCCGACAAACGAGCTTCATTACCAGATATCGGCAAAGTCTGCCAGTCAATCCACTGTAATTGCGGCCGACCGCCGGAGTATTCTCGAGTCACCAACTCATCGGTACGCGCCACCACTTTCCAGGCAATACGTCGCCATGAATCGCCTGATTGGTATTTGCGCAAACCGGCATATTCTTCCATGCCCGCACCTTGCATAGCCTGGTCACCTTCTTCACTGGAGATCGAAACCGGCATCTCTGTCCTCGGTGCTGGTTTGGGATAAACCAGGCATTGCATAGATAAATCAATCCATGTCCAGGCCACAAATAAACCCGCTGGAAATTCAGTATTTAAGCGGAAACGGCCCGCATCAAGAATACCGCGTCGCGTCGTATCCGCCTGAAAATGCGCCAGTGACACTGCTCCTGCCGGAACATCAACAACTTCAAATTCCTTTCCCTGATACATCACGGCTATCGAATAGCGAGTCTGTGCATCGGGATTTTCGAGCTGCACCGCAAACAATGCCTTTTCACCTGAGAACACCGGCATACAACCACCCGCCCGCAGCCTTAAACCAGCGAGATTTTTCCAGGTGGCAAACATAATTACATTCCCCAGTCCAACCAGAATAAAGGTCAGCACATAACCCAGGCTTTTGTTGTAATTGACCGAACCCAGCAACAGCAATAACAGCAGCAGCAAAAAAATCAGGCCGGCTTTGGTCGGCAGAATATAAACCCGGTTACGATCCAGTATCACCGTGCCTTTAAATGGGCCTATGCGTTTTGCAATAAATTTAAAGACCGGCTTTCGAGTGAAATCCGGTAATCGAAAAAAAGACTTAAGAGAAAAAATGTAGCTCACGTGCTGGACACTACCCTGAGTTAAGGTATGGGTACCGTCTCGGAGATATAAGAAGCGGCTGTTTTTCCCTGATTGTCCAGCTCATCAGTACATAACTCAAGTCGATGATTCACCACAGAGGCCATAACAATTTTTATATGTTCAGGCAGGACGTATTCCTGACCCTCTATCAAGGCCAGTGACCGCGCCGCATTCAACAATGCCAATCCACCCCGCGGCGACAAACCAAATTCAAACATGGGCGAATTACGAGTAAACTCAAGTACTGCCTGAATATAATCCAGCAAGGCATCCGCAACATGTATTTTAGCCGCCTGTTTTTGTATGGTTTGTAATTTGCCACCATCGACTACGGGCTTGAGATGTTCGATCATTTCACGACGATCTGCGCCCTGCAAAAGTTCTCGTTCGGCTTTTTTATCGGGGTAACCTAAATGAATACGCATTAAAAACCGATCCAGCTGTGACTCGGGTAATGGGTAGGTGCCCAGCTGGTGCACCGGATTTTGCGTTGCTATCACAAAGAAAGGTTGCGGTAGTTTGCGCGTCGCCCCTTCCACCGTGACCTGACGTTCTTCCATCGCCTCCAGCAGGGCGCTCTGGGTTTTGGGTGTGGCACGATTGACTTCATCGGCCAAAATGAAATTAGAAAAGACCGGTCCCTTGTGAAACTCAAAACTAGATTGTTCCCGATTGTAAATGGCCGCCCCTAGAATATCAGAGGGCAGCAGATCACTGGTGAACTGAATACGCTGAAAATCCAGCCCCATGACCTGCGCGATGGTATGTGCCAGCGTGGTTTTACCCACCCCCGGCGTGTCTTCGATCAGCAAATGCCCCTGCGCCACCAGACAGGTTAAAGCCAGGCGTATTTGGTCATCTTTACCCAGGATAACCTGAGCGATGCTTTTCGCCGCCTGTTTGAGTAAGCCCGTTGAGGCCCTGGCCAGATTTGAGTTTGAACTGTTCATCTAATAATTTCCGATTCTGCAAGATTCATTTCTATATTTTGTTTTTGACTGGGTCAAGGTTTGCCCGTAGCATTATCACCTCATTGCACGTCACCTCATATAAGTGTGACAAGCATAAAACAAATACTACTTCTGGATACCATATGAAAATCATAGGCTGCATACCCAGTCGCTACGCTTCGACTCGATTACCCGGAAAACCACTTTGTGACATCGCCGGTAAACCCATGGTACTGCATGTTCTGGAAAGAGCCAAACAGGCAAAGCAATTGCACGACGTGGTAGTGTTAACCGATGATGAACGCATTCTAAACACTGTTATCGAAGCCGGTCACAACGCTGTAATGACATCGACGCAATGTGCCTCTGGCACTGATCGTATCGCCGAATACATGAATCAGCATTCAGATGCTGATATCTTCGTCAACATGCAAGGCGATGAAGTATTACTCGACCCGGATCACATCGACAAACTTACGCTAAACTTTATTAATCAGAAAAATCCAACCATGGGCACGCTGGCGCATCATATTTACGACAAGGATATTATGAGAGACCCGCACACAGTTAAAGTCGTCACCCGGCTCAACGGCAATGCGTTATATTTTTCCAGAAGCTGCATTCCGCTTTGCCATAATGGTGGACTGCCAGAACAGGTGCTGGGTCATATCGGTGTTTACATCTACACCCGCGCCACCCTGCAGGCCATCACCAAAACAACGCAGACACTATTAGAAAAAACTGAAAGCCTGGAGCAACTACGTGCACTGGAAAATAACATCGATATACACGTTACAGTAATCGAGGATTTCCACAGTTTATCTGTTGACACTCCCGCCGACCTGGCAAAAGCACAAGCCATTTTTTCATTGTAACCAGTTATTTTTCAAGCCCTGTAATTAGGTCTATACTCACAGTTACAATAATGCGCAAAAAAGATAAATGGATACTGAACTCACCAAGATCGTTACCGCTGGCACACAGATTTTTCAGGAAGGCGCTCCCGGTGATTGCGCCTATATTATCCAGGATGGTGAGATTGAATTATCAATGCTAATCAATGGCACTCCATCTGCCTTTGCCACGCTAAAAAAAGGCGAGCTATTCGGTGAAATGGCACTCATAGATAACAGTTTCCGATCGGCCACTGCTGTCGCAAAAACAAATGTAGAACTGTTAATTATTTCTCGTGATTATATTGCACAAAAAATAGAGCTTTCTGACCCTACAGTTCGCATGCTGCTCCAGGTTGTGCTAGAACGTTACCGCGATATCCATGCCCGATTGCACAACGTTTCTGAAAGTCTTAAAGAACACGAAAGCACTTCTGCCAACAGCACCATCAGCAGTTTTTTTTCACAATATCTCAAACTATCCAGCAAACTCGCTTCAGCAATCACAAACCGGCAAAAATCCAACCATGCATCAAAGCATATAAATAAAGACCTGGAATCAACCAGCGACAGCATTACCAAAGAAAACAATCTTAAACATGCGCTGGATAACAACGAGTTTGAACTTTATTACCAGCCTATTGTTAATATGCCGCAGGGCACCATCGCTGGTTGCGAAGCACTGATCCGCTGGAACAGCCCAACGCTGGGCTTTACACCGCCGGATGAATTTATCGGCCTTGCTGAAAAAACTGGACTGATTATTCCGCTCGGCAAATGGATTACCGAACAGGCTTGCCTTGCTGCCAGCGAATTTAGAAAACATCAGAATATTTACATGAGCATCAACCTGTCGGCCAAACAGTTTGAATCTGAATCATTCATGACTGATATAGAAAATGCCGTCAAAGCTGCCCGCATCACTAATGATTGTATCAAACTTGAAATCACTGAAAGTATTCTGATGACCAATCCGGAACTGGCAGAAACGAGTTTGAACAAATTAAAGACAGCCGGCTTCAGTATTGCGATTGACGACTTTGGCACGGGTTATTCAAGCTTCAGTTATCTGCACCGATTCCCCATCGACACTCTTAAAATTGACCAGTCTTTTGTTAATGCCATGTTCAATAATGAGCGTAGCATGGAAATTGTTCGCAGCATCTCACTACTGGCAAAAAACCTGAATATGAAAACCATTGCCGAAGGTATCGAAGGGAAAAATGAAAGCCAGCAACTAGATAAGTTTGGCTGTGACTATGGGCAGGGATACATGTACTCACGGCCAGTGCCGCATGATGATTTTTTACACTTATTAAAAAGTGATTCACTACCGGTACCAAGCGCCACATAGTTTGACAATAGATTTATCAATGTCACTGGCTAAATAAATTTATCCCCCCACTTAGGCTGCAACTCATGCTCCACGCCTAACTGATCCAATATTTTTGCCACCACAAAATCCACCAGATCATCGATCGACTTTGGCTGATTATAAAAACCCGGATTAGCATCAACTATCACCGCATCCATACGCGACAGCTTGAGCATATTTTCCAGATGAATGTCCGAGTACGGCGACTCACGTGGCACAATAATTAATTTCTTGCGCTCTTTCAGCATGACGTCAGCGGCGCGTTCCAGCAGATTGTTACTGGCACCGCAGGCAATGGCTGACAGAGCGCCCATGGAACAGGGGCAGACCACCATGGCTTTGACATTGTTCGAGCCGCTGGCGACTGGTGCAGTCCATTCATCTTCGCCGAACACCTGTAGCTGACCTACCGATGCCTGATATTTTTCTCTCAGAAATTTTTGAATATCGGCAACCCGCCCCGGCAGTGACAAATCTGTTTCCATACCAATAACTACTTGCGCGGCTTTGCTAATCATCAAATACACTTTGCAGTCGGCTTTCAGCAACTGTTCGAGCAAACGAAAACTGTATGGCACACCGGAAGCGCCGGTTATGCCGAGCGCAATAGTGGGCTGTGCTGATTTGTTATCGGACATCACTGAGGCCTCATTAATCTGATTTTGTCATCTCAACCAAAGGGAGAGATCTTTTTTTGTGTTTGATTTTGTCATTGTGTTAAACAGATACGTCATAAGATTTCTCCCTGCAGTCAAAATGACAAAGCTATTATTAGTTTTCCAAAGCGCTTAATAATTTAGTGTGGATGGATTCAAAACCACCGTTACTCATGATGATAACCTGATCGCCCTCTTGTGCTTCAGCGCAAATTTTCCGAATAATTTCTTCAATCACATCAAAAACCTGTGCTGGCTTACCAGATTGTTTGGCGATCTCATCCAGTGCCCAGTCCATACCTGCAGGCTGATATAAATAAATTTTGTCGGCGCCCTGTAGTGAGTTGATCAAACTTTCCTGATGTACACCCATGCGCATAGTATTAGAACGCGGCTCCAGCACCGCTAATACTCGCCCGCCTTGAGCTACTTCCTGCATGGCCGCCAATGTTTCTTCAATTGCCGTAGGATGATGAGCAAAATCATCATAAATGGTAATACCACGAACCACGCCTCGTATTTCCATGCGCCGCTTAATACCTTTAAATTCAGCCATCGCATCGCAACCATGAGATACGGGCACACCTGCATGTCTGGCCGCCGCAATTGCAGCTAGCGCATTCAATCGATTATGTGAGCCGTGCATATCCCACTGAATTGAACCTTCGATCCTGCCTTCAAGGCAAACGTTGAAACTTTTACCATCGTCTGAACAATCGCTGATAGACCATTGCTTGCCATCAAGCGAAAATTCTTCACGCTGCGACCAGCATCCTTTTTGCAGCACGTCTTTTAAATTCTCATCACTGCCATTCACTACCAGCAAACCCCGCCCTGGTACGGTGCGCACCAGATGGTGGAACTGCTTTTTGATGGCATCCAGATTGTCAAATATATCGGCATGATCAAATTCAAGATTATTCAAGATCACGGTGCGTGGTCGATAGTGTACAAACTTGGATCGCTTGTCGAAAAAAGCCGTGTCGTATTCATCGGCCTCGACGACAAAAAAAGGTTCATTGCCAAATCGTGCTGACAAACTAAAGTTACCGGGAACACCGCCAATCAGAAAACCGGGTTCCATACCCGCATATTGCAGTATCCACGCCAGCATCGACGAAGTGGTGGTTTTACCGTGAGTACCGGCAACCGCTAATACCCAGCGATCTTTCAATACATGCTCAGCCAGCCATTGCGGCCCTGAGGTGTAAGGTATATTGCGGTTCATGACAAATTCCAGTGCCGGGTTGCCGCGTGACATAACATTGCCCACTACCACCTGATCGACATCAGCAGGAATATTTTCCGGCTTGTAACCGACATTGAGGGTGATGCCCTGTTCTTCCAGCTGCGTACTCATGGGCGGATAAACATTCTCGTCCGAGCCACTTACCGTGTGTCCGGCCTGCCTGGCCAGCACCGCGATGCCACCCATGAACGTGCCGCAAATACCAAGGATATGAATATGCATCAGGAAGAAGACTCCGGAAAAACCAGTTGTGAAAGTGTAAGGGTAACAAAAAACAAAGACATCGATAAAAGCACCGCCTGCGTCATTTTAGTATTCAGGGCGTGACGAAATATGTGGGCCGTCACCAGAATTTCCCAGCTAATCAACAGCAATACTATCAGCGATAACACCTGCATACTCAATCCCGATACCTGCTCCATATTACCGTAGCTCAACACCGGCCAGGCCAGTAAATTGAACATTATGCCGGTTCCGATTAAAGCCGTCACTGTTTGCATATAGCGCGCCTGTAGATTCAGTGCCGACAAAAGCACATAACTGAAAAACAGGATGATGACAAGATTCAACAACATACGCCCTACTGCCAGCGGTGGTTCAACCACACCGCTCACTACGACTATTCCACTGAAAACATACAGAAAAATAATGCGCATCAACAACACAGCAGAATAGGGCAAATCCTGCGGAGCTGCTTTTAACAACAACATTATTATAATTTTTTGAGCAACAGACATTAAAAGTGCCTCTGTTAATTCAACTATTGTTCTACGAACCTTCGCGGCTTAGCCAAAAACCCAGCCCCTGCGTTAACCCTTCTTATGAAAGACTCGTCATTCACTGCAAAGGGTATCTTGATGCTAACTTTTTGGCGTTGCTAGAACAATGCTTACCAAAACAATACTTGAATCAATAGAGGTACCTTAAACATTAGTGCATAATACACAAAGAATAACAATGCTCTCTAAACCATGAATCAATTGCAAATTATCCGCCCCGATGACTGGCATGTACATCTCCGTGATGGTGATGTTTTAAACCATGTTGCGCCCTTTACCGCACAACAGTTTGCACGTGCCATTGTCATGCCAAATCTGCAGCCTCCAGTCACCACCGTCAAACTGGCCGTTGAGTACGTAGATCGCATCATCAGTGCTGTCGGTGATTGTGACTTCGAACCACTGATGACGTTGTATTTGACCGACAACACCCGTGCCGAAGAAATTGTACTAGCCCAAAAGAGCTGCTTTGTTAAAGCCGTCAAACTCTACCCCGCAGGCGCCACCACTAACTCATCAGCGGGTGTCACCGATATAAGAAAATGCGACGATGCTCTTGCCGCCCTGCAGGAAGCAGGATTACCTCTATTAGTTCATGGCGAAGTTACCGCTCCAGATATTGATGTATTTGACCGTGAAAAAGCTTTCATTGATCAGGTGCTCTTATCGCTAACGAATCGATTCCCAAATCTAAAAATTGTCTTTGAACATATCACCACCGCCGATGCGGTGGAGTTTGTGCTCAATGCCGGTGACAATATTGCGGCTACGATTACGCCTCAACATCTATTATTAAACAGAAATGCTATGTTCAAGGGCGGCATACGCCCACATAATTACTGTCTGCCGGTACTCAAACGTGAAACCCATCGTCAGGCCCTGCTGCATGCAGCCACCTCAGGCAGCAGAAAATTTTTCCTCGGTACCGACAGCGCCCCGCACGCCAAAAATAAAAAAGAAAATAATTGCGGCTGTGCCGGTATTTTTTCTGCACACGCGGCCATCGAGATGTATGCCACCGCTTTCGAACAGCATAATGCACTCAATAAACTGGAAGCCTTCGCCAGTTTCAATGGCCCCGATTTTTATGGCTTAAGCCGAAACACCAGTACCATCACCCTGGAAAGAACACCCTGGCAGATTCCAGACAGCTACCCGTTAGCTAACGGCGACACTCTTATTCCGATGATGGCGGGTGAAACAATTAACTGGAAACTGATTAAATAATGTCTAGCCCTGATCCTGATAAACCTTTAATGGCTCAGCGTTTTCGCGGTTTTCTACCCGTCATCGTTGATGTCGAAACCGGTGGTTTTGACCAGAAAAAAGATGCCCTGCTAGAAATTGGCGCGGTCACGGTAAAAATCGACGACGATGGTCATTTCAGTCTCGATGAGGAATACGCCTGCCATATTGAACCTTTTGAAGGCTCCAACATGGATCCGAAATCAATGGAAATTAACGGTATCGACCCCTATCATCCCTTTCGCATGGCTAAACCCGAAGATGATGCGATCCGCGGGCTGTTCAAATTCAGCGCCAAAGCTATGAAGAAGAATGGTTGCCACCGCGCCATTATGGTCGGTCACAATACTATTATGGATCTGAATTTTATTAATGCTGCCGCTACCCGATGCAAAGTTGCACGCAACCCGTTTCATCCTTTTAGTGTTTTTGATACGGTGAGTTTGGCTGGTTTAGCTTATGGTCAAACCGTGCTATCGCGATCAGCTCAGGCCGCTGGCCTACCCTGGGACACCGAACAGGCACACTCAGCGCTCTACGATGCAAAACAAACGGCTGAACTGTTCTGCGCCATCGTCAATCGCTGGACAGACACTTCAGGCCCCGTTTGGAGTTAATCCATGAAAATAAGTAAGACTTTGTTATATTAACAAAAACCGCTATTATTCAAACATTGCAATAAGAATAATTAGTATTGGTCACCATAAAAGAAACTCATCCATGAACGACAAAGATCTATCCATTATCATCGTTGACGACCTGCAATTTAGCCGCATCGTGGTTAAATCGGCACTGAAAAAAGCTGGCTATACCGGTGTCAGGCTGGCTGATAGCGCTCACGAAGCCCTCAGAATGCTCGAGGAACAACCCGCCGATGTAGTTCTTGCCGACTGGATGATGCCAGAAATGAACGGTCTCGAACTGACCGACCGTATTCGCCAGAACGACGAAGAAAAAGGTATTTACACTTCCATTATTCTTTTCACCGCCAACGAAGGTATCGAATATCTGGTCGAAGCTTTTGAACATGGCGTCGACGATTATCTGCGTAAGCCGCCTAATCCTCATGAACTTGCTGCACGCGTTAGTGCTGCTGCGCGCATCTCAGTAATGCAGAATGACATTCTGGAAACTTCACGCCAGATGGAGCAGACCATCCAGCGCCTGCAGAAATCAGCACTCATCGACGAAGTCACTGGTGCTGGCAATGAACGCATGTTAATCGCTGAACTGGACGCCAATCTGGAAGAAGCATCGACTCGAAATGGCGGTCTCTGCCTGGCCATGATCAAACTGAACAACCTTGGTCAAATTGAAGATGAAGCTGGTGAAGCCAATAAAAATGAAATTTTGGTCAGCATCTATCGTCGGCTGCGCCGCACTGTTCGCCCCACCGATATTATTGCCCGGCTGGATAACGATATTTTCAGCATTGTCATGAACCATACTCAAATTGGCTCATTCAAAATGAATGCACTCGATAGAATCATGACTGCCATCAACCAGCGTCCCTTCAAGACTGAAAATGCTGATTACAAAGTCAATAGTTCCATTGGCGTACACTATTATGATGGCACTAGTGGCGAAGCCATTAGCTCAACAGAAATGCTGGAGCTAGCCCAAAATAATCTGACCAAAGCGATCGCTCAGGGCGATAACAGCATTATTAGTTAAAACACCTGTTTTTATACCTGCACAAAAAAATGCCACCGAATCCGGTGGCATTTTTTATTAACGTATTTCAAAAATAACCTTTCGATAGCTAATTCTTAGCTATTAACCAGCGGTAGCTTCATCAATGATCTTTTTCAGATCACCACTGGCAAACATCTCCAGCGTAATATCACAGCCACCAATCAGCTCACCATTGACGTAAACCTGTGGGAAGGTTGGCCAATCAGCATAACGCGGCAGATTTTCAAAAATCTCCGGGTCCGCCAGCACGTTGCAATACGCAAATTCCTTACCCACCTGCTTCAACGCTTCTACGGTACGACCTGAAAAACCACACTGCGGAAACTGCGGCGTACCCTTCATATAAATCATTACTGCATTATTTTTTACTTGTTCGTCAATTCTATCCAAAACGTCCATCCAGCACCTCGCCTCTTAAATCTAATGATTACCCTGTTATTGGGGCACATTCTAACGATTTCAAGGGGTACATTCCACTTAGCATTGACAGGGTTAAAAATTAGAAAGACTTTGTTATTTTTAACCCTGAATATCGCTACCCTGATGAATTATAATTTCAGCGTAATCTCCAGCATCTCTTTTTCCCTTTATATACTCTTCCAGATTTTTCTGAGTCACAATACCTACTTCACCTGCTACCACTTTTCCCAGAGGATTGATGATATATGTTGCTGGCAATGCAGGTACAGGCCCTAACGGCGTCACTGGAACAGGCTCGGTACGCAAAATCGCGTAGGGAATAGCATGTTCTGTAACAAAAAGCTTTAGTCTGCCTAAACTCGTAGATTCGAAATTCACACCGACAACAACGATATCACCATCCTTATGAGCTTCGTGCAATGAAATAAGATCTGGTAGTTCTTTTATACAGGTACCACACCACGTGGCCCAGTAATTAACAATGACCCACTTGCCCTTATACTGATCTAGTGACTGCATCTGATCATTCAAATCGGGTAACTGATATTCAACAGCCCTTGCCTGCCAACTAAAGATCAGCAATAGAATCCACAAAATACCTATAAACCATCGATTCATAATAACTCCCGATTAATTCTTTTAAAGAACCTCCCGATGAACCTGCGTTTTTAGTCCGCACATTCATCAGGAGGCATTCCACTATGACTACGGAAGCATATTAATGACCTTACGCTCTGGTGCATTCAGGGTGATACCCAGGTTTACATCCAGAGCTGCTGTTACAATTTTCTGTAAGTCAGCATTAATAAGACCCGGAATGGCTCCAAACCTGGCTTTGTCTTCCTCTGAAATATCAGCAAACATTGCGCCCAGCATAAAGGCGGGGTCAAGGTAACTGATGATCAGTTTGTTTCCACCATCGATAATTTTGACGGTAATTTCGCAAGGCAGTGCATTTACATGGTGCAGCCCGGTACCCATGGCCATCTTGGCGTATTTAGGTGAACAGGCTTCAATGATGTGATTTTTGCCTGGAATGGTAATCGGCGCCGTACGTGCAGAACGCCAGCTGGATTTGGGACTCAAAATACTATCCAGAGTATCGCCATCTGCATTAATCACCGTGGGATGAGTACCCGCGTCGGCATTGCCATGAATACTCATGGTATCGATAATGGTTTGAGCTACTTTTTTAGATTCTGTTTCTGTAAATACGCCACCATCCTGCTTGGTATATGTCATGTGTAGATAAGGTGAATCCAGAGGTGAATCATCGACCACCTTGATGATATCTTCGATGGATTGATAGGCTGGTCCAATCTTCTGATCCATCACTTTCATGTCCGAATCAAACTCCGATAGGGCTGCATAAATTATGGCCACAATCTCTGCTTTCACCTGTGGTGGCATGGCATTCATGGCTTCGGCGAAAACAGGATCCTGCATGTCGGCGCTGAACAGCACATCACTAAAAAACAGCGTGAAAATAGCCGATGGATCAAGCATATCAACATAAATATGCTGATCATCATTCCATACCGACACTTCACAAGGCAAGGCGGGGGCATGTGCATATCCATTGGCGATAGTACGACCATCAATAATTGGCTCGACACCCATGGCCATACCTGCATACTTACCATTACAGAACTCAATCACATTGCCTTTCTTGGTATTAGCCGGCGTCACCACTCCTGTTGCTACATAAGTAGCATCATTGGGGTCTATTGGATCAGGTGATGGAATTTGCATCACATTGTGTACAATTTCATCATCAGTACACACACGAGTATCCAGACATTCCTTACTGGTACCGCCCAGCTTCCAGTCAATACCTTTGATGACATCGACACCCAGCATATCAGCTTCTTTCATTCTGGCCACATAAGTTGCGATTGCCACCGAAGCGGCTCGTGCCTTGTTATATGTCGCTTTATAATCAATCTGACCTCGTACTTTAACCACTGGTAATTTGGCAACACGACTAAACGGAGTCATATGACCAAAGCCCTGACTTCTTTCACCACCTACTTCTGCAATGACAGAAGTGGCGCCCATGGTCATCGCCAAACCCAGTGCTACACCACCGCATAACGCTTTTTTCACCCATCGCTCTACACAGAAATTAGATTTATTATTTGTATCAATTTTATTTTTCATTTTTTTACTCCAGTTTTTATTTCATATCATTTCAATTGAAAACGACATCCAGACCTAAAGCCACGAGCATGATCAGGATAAGACAGATATACAACGTATATTCCAGACCATGGTTCGTAAAATCTATATCATGATGACTAACGCGTTTATTCACATTTAACTCATTCATCTTTTCACCCTCATTTATTCGCAACGATCACAACATTTATTTCAATGTTGATGCCAAACTAATACAGGGGGTGCACGAGTTTCCAGCATTTTGTTCGTCGAAATTCGTACGATCTCAAACAAAATAATTTGTATTTTTTTCAGTAACTTACAGAAGAGAAAACGGGTGTTTTAACGAAAAATAACGAAGCGAGGTGGGACAGGTGAACGAAACCGGTTACATTAAACAGGTATAGGGAACATCAAACACTGTAAATAACAATCAATATTAAATACCGGCCTTACTGGATGATGCTTTCATCCCTGATATATTCAGACGAAGCTCGTCTAGTAATACTTGAAGTTTCTTCTGGCCGGATGTATTTCTTGAACCCATTTTTTTCAGCACAAACTCAGCGGTATCTATGACGCGTTGACAGCGAGGGTTTTTTGGACAGCTCTCAATATTCAAATATTTATCCAGTGTCCGGGTTGTGGGCGTCGATTTGTCGATATAGACCTGCCAAATTTTACTTTCATCCGCCAGGTCCAGTTTATTTTTGCCCAGATCATGCTCCCAGCAGGCCAGAGCGGTATACATAATATTGACACATTGATTTCTTAATACAGACTTCTCATCATCCGATTCTGAATACTGGGCAGCCAGCATACCCATAGTACTTGACCCCATCACCAGGTTTGGATTATGTTTTGCAATTTCCAATATACTATTAAGCGATTGTTCAACCACATCCATTCTTTGGTCACGGATACCTGACCGGTTAACGGCACTGAATTCGGCTAACTCATTCTGCTCATTCATCATAGGATTTAAGGCCACGGCAAAACCATGCTCACCCTTAACATCCAACCTATGAATTACTGCATTACACTTAACGTTGTCACCATTGTTACGAACACAATGCAACTCCACATGTAATTTTTGCAGCACCGAGTTCTTCATCAGACATTCTATGTCATCAGCAAACAGATCTTTTGAATCCATGTCACTCATTTCGTCATATGAGTAGCCAAATAAATCAGTCGTACCTTTATTGAAATAAATAACATCATTGTCCCTGCCAAAATACAGAATGGCACTATCATCAAGATCTAGTAGCTGGAGCAGACGATTTTGTGAATCCCTGAGATCATTGGTCCTCATCCTGACCTGATCTGCCATTAAATTAAACGTTTCTGCCAGCGTATAAAACTCTCTCAACCCTGTTTTATTAACCTCTAGATCCAGATCACCACACGCCATCTGTTTCATATCCTGAATCATTCGACTCACTGGCACAAACAAAAAACGATTAAATAACCACAAGGCAAACAACAGCGTCATCATCGACAACAAAAGGAATCCACTGGTTGTAACAATTTTTGTCTTTTCCATTTCCTGATTCAGTTTATCCACATTTTCATAGCCAACAATTCGAAATGCTGGCATTCCATCAGAAGTCAGCAAACCAAACTCAACTGGTAAAAAACCACTGGTATCTTGCTGTTCATTACTGTTTAACTGCTCACCCCCAATAGAAAATATACTGACTGGTGTTTTAGTAATTTTTCCAATATCAGGCAGGTTGAAAACTGGATCGACCACCACCTCAAGATAGGCGGTTAGTCTCAAACCACCAACAGGCACCACCATTGAATATAAAGGACCATAGGATGAACGCCACAACCCATCAATAGCCTTGAGTCGCTCAACGCCCTGTCGCTGTTTAATTATGCCGCTGATATAAGCGGCGATTTCAGATTCCACGCCAGTCATACCCATACTGCTTTCAGCGAGTAATTTGAGATTCAGATCAAAAATTCTAAGCTTGACCATGTTCACTTTTGAAAACCCGACAAAACCATTTATAAAGGGGTCATCGAGAAGTGCAATAATATTTTCACGTCCACCAGGCTGTTCAATATTCTTCACTGCATTCACCAGCTCAGAACTATTACCCAGCTTCATGCCCAGATCGAAAGTATATCCTCTGACATCTTTGAGCATTTCCTGGGAAGCAACTTCAATGACACGTGACAAACTGCTCATCTGTGCATTGAGCGCTGACTGGCGGAAATAATTACCCGCAAACAATGACAAGACAATCGCTACAGTGCCTATCATCATGAATATAATAATAGTGACTGTCCTAATTGATAAATTTTCTATACGCATGAATATATAAATAAGTTAACCGCTAGTAATCCTTAGCCTTCATCCTTCATCCTTCATCCCTAATCTGTAATTACAGGCAGGTGCTTATCCATCCATTCATTCCAGCCACCCCGAAACCAGAAGATATTTTTATAACCCCACTCCAAAGATTTGGAAACGGCATCAGCACTTCTCAAACAACGTGTTCCATTACAATAAAAAAGAATAGCTTTAGTTTTATCAGGTGCAATCATTTCCATATCTTCCTGCCGCATCACTGTATTTAAGATATTAACCGCACCTTCAATGTGCCCCTTTGAATATTCGGTTTTCTTACGAGAATCTATCACGACAAGATCCGGGTTTAGCAAAATCAGTTCAATAACTTCTTCTGCACTCACAGCAATAGCCCCTGGAATACTTTCTGGAACAAATGGTTTCTCATCAGCCAGCAATTTACTTGATAACATCAAACACAAACAGAACAATATTGGTCTGCTCCTGGTAAATCTGTTGTCCTTAATATGCATTTGCGCAACCTGCTATTTACTTTAGAAAAGAAATCTTCATACAGTAATACTTGCTATCTAAAAAGACTAAATACCAGAATATTAATGATAATCGTCTTACCGAATGTGATGAAATTATAGCTCTATATGAATTAAAGCCACATAATATTCATGGAATGACAAGGCAATTAGACTTTGTCCAAAAAATCTAATCAATATTCTGCTGTAACCACAGTTCCAGTGCAGCCAGGTGCCAGAGCTTACTTCCCTGTAAGCGGGTCAAATAATCATCAGGATTTTTCAGCAGTTTTTCGACGTAAGCAGGATTAAACAAACCACGTTTTCTGGCAGCATCACAAAATAAAATTTCTTTCATAAATTCGAGAAATTCGCCGCGTACGTATTTCAGTGCTGGCATAGGGAAATAGGCTTTGCTGCGATTGACCACGCTGTCGGGCAGAAAGCCGTGAGACATTTCTTTGAGCACGTGTTTACCACCGTTAGGCAGTTTCATTTCCGGCGGCATGGTCGCAGCCAGTTCGATCAATTCCTGATCGAGAAATGGCACGCGTGCTTCCAGTCCCCAGGCCATGGTCATGTTATCGACACGTTTGACCGGGTCATCAACGATTAAAGTGGTGACATCAACGGCGAGTACACGATCAAGATATTCATCAGCTTCAACTTCATCGAGTAGTTCGGCCATCATTTTTGAAGTGACATCTTCACAGTGGAAACGGCTATCGACGGTTTCCAGATATTCATCGTGGTCGCGATCAAAATAATGTTCAGAAAAACGCCTGACTCCCTGTGTAATGGAGTGGTGCATGCGTGGATACCAGAAGTAACCACCAAAAACTTCGTCTGCACCCTGTCCACTTTGTACCACTTTAACTTCTTTGGAGACGACTTCGGAGAGCAGATAAAAAGCGACCGCATCCTGGCCGAACATCGGTTCGGCCATGTGTGCAAAGGCTTCCGGCAATCTAGGCAATACCTGATTATTCGGTACTAAAAAACGATGATGTTCAGTGTTGAAATGCCTGGCCACAGCGTCAGAATATTCAAACTCATTGCCTTTTTCTTCGGGCTGGTCTTCAAAACCCACCGAAAAAGTTTTTAAATCTTTGGCACCGGCTTCGGCCAACAAACCTACCAGCAGACTCGAATCTATACCACCAGATAATAAAACCCCGACTGGTACATCGGCGATTTTTACTCGCCGTTCGACCGATTTTTTCAATGAAGCTCGAATCGCGTCCACCCAGTCCTGTTCGGACATTTGTTTATCGGGGCGTTTAGCACTTAGCGTCCAGTAGCGCTTTTCTGTTACGCTGCCATCGTCTTTGAATACCATGTAGTGCGCCGGCTTCACTTTGCGAATACCTTTTAAGATGGTACGTGGTGCGGGTACTACGGCATGCAGGGTAAACAGATTGTGCAGGGCGGCGGCATCGATATTTTTATCAATGCCATCGTCAGCATGAATTAAGGCCTGCGTGTTAGAGGCAAACAGCAGGCGCTGACCAGTCTGCGAGAAATAAAGCGGTTTGATGCCAACCCGGTCACGCGCCAGCAGCAGTTCTTTTTTATTGGCATCCCAAACGGCAAAAGCAAACATGCCATGCAGTCGCTGCAGGCAGTCGGCACCCCATTCGGCAAAGGCCCTCAGGATGACTTCCGTATCACCGGTCGATTTAAACTCGTGCCCCCTGGCCTGCAATTCTTCTCTCAATTCGGGGTAATTATAGATAGTGCCATTGAACACCAGCGCAATACCTGCGTTCTCATCCAGCATTGGTTGGCTGGCTTTGTTGGATAAATCGATAATCGCTAAACGACGATGCCCCAGTCCCACAACGCCATTAAAATAACTACCTTCACTATCAGGACCACGCTGCTCCAGTTTGTTCTTCATACGCTCAATGCGCGCCTGGTCCGAGCCGGTTTGATCAAATCTTAATTCACCGCAAATGCCGCACATAGTAATCTACTTTTAGTTAGTTATTTTTATGGAAGAAATAAAATCTTACTATCGGTACAACATCACCGCTACCTGTCTGATTTTGTATTTCCAGCTGTGAATCTTAAATTTAAAATCAACTTACCGTAATGCTAGCTGCATTTTAACATTTGTCTCACTGATAAATAATTTGGTGAAGCAAGGTCCATTAATGTCTAATAACACTTTAAGTCGTATGGATATAACTGATTTATATAAATATTTTTAACCAATCAAATGATTATTATTCTGATTTAGAGTTGCATTATATACTCATATATCCTATCTTTAGCGCCCAGTAATTCTTATAAATCTCTGAGGAAAACACATGAATCCTTTAATGACTATCAAAGGCACCCTGGCCGTTGGTTTTGTTCTGGCTCTGGCCGTTGCATTCGGTCTGGGCAATGGCCTGGGCGGCATGAATCTGGTGATCTGGCTGCACGTTCTGGCTGGTGTGGTCTGGATTGGCCTGCTCTACTACTTTAACTTTGTACAGGTTCCCGGTGTTGGTAAAGCACTAGCCGAGAAAGACAGTGGCGGCCCCGGTCCTGCTGCAATCAACAAATATGTGGCTCCAACCGCTTTGCTGTGGTTCCGCATGGCAGCCGCCGTGACCTGGCTGACCGGCCTGAGCGGTCTGGCACAACTGGGTGGCGGCATGGTCGGCATTGTTGATGCATTCATGCTGTCAGGCAACATGGCCGTAATCGGTCTGGGTGCCTGGTTAGGCACTATCATGCTATTCAACGTATGGGTTCTAATCTGGCCTAATCAGAAAAAGATTCTGGGTCTGGACGGAAAAGAACACAGCGCAGAAGCCATTGCTACAGCGAAAAAAGTAGCTCTGCTGGCTTCACGTACCAACACAGCACTATCGATTCCGATGCTGCTATGCATGGTTGGTTACGCTCACGGTATGACATTCTAGTCAGCACCGCTAGCCAATAGCGAAAGGCGAGTGCCTCTCATTATCGAGATGACTCGCCTTTTTTCATTTCCGAACTAAATAAACAATTTGTACATATCACTAGATCTAGTATAATCAGTCGTTTAGCGGTGGCCAAGGCCGCCGTTTTTGCTTTTTCAAGAATCTCGATATGGTTTTAGTATATGGCTAACAATGAACATATAATGAGCACTTATGCCTCTATGCCGGTCACTTTTAGTTACGGCAAGGGTGCAATGCTGACCGACACTGAAGGCAAAGAATATCTGGATGCGCTCGCCGGCATTGCGGTCTGTGGTTTGGGACATGCTCACCCCGCTGTAACACAGGCTATCTGCGAACAGGCTGGTAAGTTAATGCATACCTCCAATCTTTACCAGATAGAAAACCAGCAGAATCTGGCCGACAAGTTGTGTGAACTATCTGGACTTGATCGGGTCTTTTTTTCTAACTCAGGTGCCGAAGCAAACGAAGCAGCGATTAAACTGGCCCGTCTGTTTGGTCGTAAAAAAAATATCGATGTGCCCACTATTGTTGTCATGGAAAATAGTTTCCACGGTCGCACTATGGCCACACTCAGTGCCACTGGTAGTCGCAAAGTACAGGCCGGTTTCGAACCGCTAGTACAGGGTTTTGTTCGCGCACCATATAACGATATCAAAGCGATTGAAACCATCGCTAAAAATAACAACCGTGTTGTTGCCATTCTGGTTGAACCTATACAGGGCGAAAGCGGCATTCAAATGCCAAGCGCTGACTATCTGAATAGGCTACGCGAGTTGTGTGATAAATATGACTGGTTGTTGATGCTGGATGAGATTCAAACGGGCATGGGAAGAACCGGAGAGTGGTTTGCTTTCCAGCACAATAAAATCAAACCCGATGTGATGACACTGGCCAAAGCTTTAGGTAATGGTGTACCCATTGGTGCCTGTCTCGCAAATGAAAAAACTGCAGCCATAATAAAACCCGGCAATCATGGCTCTACATTTGGCGGCAACCCGCTGGCTTGTGCGGCTGCATTGGCGGTTATTAAAACCATGCAATCAGAACAACTGGTCACGAAAGCAGCAGAGACGGGGACCTATCTGCTGGAAAGTTTGCAACGAGACCTCGGTACAATAAAAGGTGTTCGCGAAATTCGTGGTAAGGGTTTAATGATAGGTATTGAACTCAGCCAGCCTTGTACTGAACTAGTTAGTCAGGCACTGCAACAGGGTTTATTATTTGCTGTTCAATCCGAACACGTTATTCGCCTGTTACCACCTCTGATTCTGAGTAGAGAACAAGCTGATATTATTATTCAGAAAATCACTCAACTGGTTACAGCTTTGTTACAAAAGGAAGTAGCCTGAGATTACCATGACAGTCCGCCATTTTTTAACACTGACTGATCTCGACAACGGCGAGATTAAAAGACTTTTAAAACGCGCTATTGAACTAAAAACCATGCAGCGTAATGGTGTAGGCTACGCGCCACTAAAAAATAAAGTACTGGCAATGATCTTTGAAAAATCATCGACTCGTACCCGCGTTTCTTTTGAAACTGCAATGGCTCACTTTGGCGGTCAGGCTTTATTTCTTTCTTCTCGCGATACCCAACTGGGTCGTGGCGAAACGATTGAGGATAGCGCCCGTGTTCTTTCCAGCATGGTCGATTGCATCATGGTGCGTACCTTTGAGCACGAAAAAATTGAGCTGTTTGCCAGGCATTCCTCGGTACCTGTGATCAATGGCCTGACTGATGACGCACACCCCTGTCAGTTACTGGCTGACATGCAAACCTACTTTGAACATCGTGGCGACATTCAGGGCAAAACTGTTACCTGGATCGGTGACGGCAACAATATGTGTCAGTCATATATGCAGGCAGCAAAGTTATTAGACTTCAAACTCAAAATTACCTGCCCGGAAGGTTATGAACCTGATCAAAAGTTTATTGATGAAACCTCTGGCCATATTGAGCTGGTTGCTGATCCCAAAAAAGCCTGTGAACAATCTGATTTAATCGCTACCGACGTCTGGGCCAGCATGGGTCAGGAAGAAGAGCGTGAACTTCGTATCAAAGATTTCAAACCCTATCAGGTAAATGCTAGCCTGATGCAGATGGCTAAACCTGATGCGCTGTTCATGCATTGCCTGCCGGCACATCGTGGTGAAGAGGTCAGCGCTGAAGTTATTGATGGCAAACAAAGTGTTGCCTGGGACGAAGCTGAAAACCGCTTGCACGTACAAAAGGCTCTGCTCGAATTCTTACTTGTTGGCTAATACCGTGCTTTGTCGCGCACATAACTCAACAAAAACATATAATAAATTAGCGCTTCTGATACCGTTTGCACGAATAGCGTGTAGTCTCACCATTATCTTTTTTTCGACCACTGCATTTTCTCAGCGCAATGAAAATTGCTCTGCAACTACTGACTCTGTTATTTATCAGACACCACCTATATTCCAGGAACAGGAGGTAATTAACATCAGTGCCGATCAAACGCGCTCAGATAGTCAGGGCAATACAGCATTTCAAGGCCACGTAGTTATTGAAAAACACGAGCTACGCATCACTGCTGATAATGCTTCCTATAATGCCAACACTGAGAATATCAACATTGATGGTAATGTACACGTCGACTCAATAAACATGGCTATTGATGCTGACCTGGGCCGTTTATCAAAAGAAAAACAATCCTCTTTCTTCGAGGGCGTTAAATTTCAAATCGGCAAAAAAAACATGCGCGGTAAAGCAAGCAGCATCAATGCCGGTATAGAAAATAAAACAGAACTGC
>JAOUNI010000074.1 GCA_029881035.1 Gammaproteobacteria bacterium
CCAACCTACCGTGATACCGTGCTTTGTAGGTTGGGGTGAATGTTTTTCATGTACCCCAACAGTTTATATGCCGTTCAACATATTTACCAAAACCTGTTGGGGTTCGTGCCTTACCCCAACCTACCGTGATACCGTGCTTTGTAGGTTGGGGTGAATGTTTTTCATGTACCCCAACAGTTTATATGCCGTTCAACATATTTACCAAAACCTGTTGGGGTTCGTGCCTTACCCCAACCTACCGTAATATCACGAAGAGCAGCTCAAATGCGACAACCCGCCGATCTCGCTGAACTCAGACGGCTTCAGCCTGTAGTATTTCTCCTCCACGTCCTTCGACTGCTCGGCGTAAGGCTGCGTCATGACTTCCTGCAGCTCTCGAATTAGCGCGTAGTTGCCCGTGGCCGCCTGCTGATACGCAGGCGCAAGCAACCACTCTCGCAAACTGTATTTCGGGTTGACGAGTTTCATCTGCCTGGATAGCGCCTCAAGGGAGCGGGACGGAGCAGCATTTGCATTGCTCGTGTCAGCGATAAGTAATTTCCATTTTGTCAGCCATTCTGACCAGCGTTTTTCCATCTCTTCATTCAAATGACTGTAGAAGCTTTTTTTAAGTGGGCCAATGTCATCCGGTATCGACGAGAGCTCGCGGAAGAAGATCGTGTAATCCACCGACGTTTGCATCATCAGCGTGGCGAGTTCATTGAATAACGCCGCGTTAAAAGTGCCCAGCCCGAGTTTAGCCGCAAACATCTTTTCCATTTCCTCATGCATCACCTGTGCAAAGCCATTTCGAATCTCGTCGAGCTGTTGCATGGCATTAGGAACGGTCGCCAGTAATGGCCGCAACGCCGTACAAAACATCTCGAAGTTGCGTTCCGCTGCCACGGGCTGGTTCAAAAACGAGAAGTGATGCCCACCCCCCGTCCATGGCTGGTAGCGCGGGTCAAAATCATCACAGAACCCGAATGGACCGTAGTCGAGGGTGAAGCCACCGGCCGCACAGTTGTCGCTGTTGAAGTTGCCCTGGCAATAACCGACACGGATCCAGTTCGCCACCAGCGAGCTAAGGCGGCTGCGGAACGCCTGCGCGAGCAACACGACTTTCTCGGCGGTGCTGAGTTTCCTGTCGATGACGTCAGCGTACTCACGATCGATCAGGTGCAACACCATCTGCTCGAGTTCCTCCAGCGCAGCCGGGTGTTCCTGCTTTCGGGCACGGCGACCGAACAGCTCGATTTGGCCGACCCGAAGGAACGACGATGCGACGCGCGTCGAAATCGCGACTTTCTCCGCTATCATCCTATCGGGATCTATCGATCGCGAACCCTCCGAGTACCACGGTCGCTGGACCTTCTCCGTTTTCGAAACGTACAAACTCAGCGAGCGTGATGTTGGCACGCCGAGCGCGTGCATGTGCTCCTGTGCCAGAAACTCCCGGACACTCGAGCGCAGAACAGCGCGACCGTCCGCGCCGCGGCAGTATGGCGTGCGACCGCCCCCTTTCAGCTGCATTTCCCAGCGACGACCATTGATGACCACCTCAAGCACGGAAACCGCGCGACCGTCGCCATAGCCGTTACCAGTCTGGAACGGGCACTGCTGGGTGTATTCGGTGCCGAAGATGGAAAGTGCGTAGCCAGTGGCCCAACCCACCTTGCGCATCGGCGCCGGAACGTGCGAGAGGTCGCCGCTGAACAGTCGCACGAAATCGGCTGACTCTGCCAGGCTGTCGGCAAAGCCAAGCTCGTGGAAAAAGTTTTTACTGTGCGCGACGTACTCGGGTTTCTTGATTGGCGTGGGCTTGACGGGGACATAGTGACCCGTGAAGACCTGGCGTGGTGCGTGGTCAACGCCGTTTGCTTTCGCCTCAGGATCGCATTTGAGCGTATCCATCAGCGAATAGTCTGCACACTTCGCGAGGTCGTCTAGCGTCAACACACCTGGGGCGGTTTTCTGTAAATTGTCTAACATATTTCTATCTGACTGGTTTTAGCGGGAGAGATTCCCATGGGGATTCTATTTCAAGTTAGATATTTAATAGGAAGGGTTTTGTTGTGGGTATGGTTATGAGGCTGAATTAAATACACGTTCCTCAAGGGCTTAATTATTAAAAACTGTTGGGGTTCGTGCATCACCCCAACCTACCTTGTTAAATCAATCGAGTCTGACCCCATTGATCGCAATATTCGCAACCTTATGAGTAAATTAACCCTAATTATTATCCTGATCAGAGAGCTCTAGCTCCTTTAACGACTTACCTGATTTTGTTTTCCACGCAGTTAGTCCATTAGACGCCCCGCCCCTAACAGCAGCGGCAGCAAGACTGGGGCTGGTAAACTCGTGATCTCTTGAAAATACAAAACGGTCGTTCTGCTTAACCAAAATACCTTTATCAACTAACAGTTTGCGCCGTACGCGCCCTCTAGTTGCTGAAGGTCTGTCTTCCGGCACAGCTTCTGAATCTTTATAAACGATAAATCCATTATCAGTTCGGTTGCCGTAGGCGGTTAATCCTTTTATTTTACAGATGAGTCGATCATCGACTTTCTTTGTGGAGACTTCCGGTATCGAAAACAAAGAAGTGCCTAACACTGGTAATAGCTTTAAAATCTTATCAAGGAAGATATCCATCTCTGCCTGATCAGATTCTGGTAATTTTGCTCCGCTGCTCTGGTTATTCTGAATAATGCCTTTACCTGCTTTATTACCTATTTCGATCAACTTGCCTTCAAGGTATTTGATATGGGCTTTAGTCAGGTTTTCATCCTTACTAACAAAGCCAACAGCCTGGTTCCAGAATTCTTTTGGCAAATGCTTCTTTAATCGATTAAAAAGCTCTTCTGTTTCACCTACATAAACCGAAGGCTCACCGGTTTCAATATCATTACCAATTAAAAAATAAACACCGGGTCGAATCGCTTCTTCACGTTTTGACAGTTCATCGAGTTCGGTTCTTGAACAGGCAATGGCTTTGCCTGACCAGTTAGAGATTTCGGCGGTTCTCAAGCTTGAGGCTGAGCCTTTGGTGAGGAATAATTTTATTGATAATGGTTCGTTCATTATTTAACTGATCTCTAAGTAATTTAAGCAACAAAACCTATTCCAGCTACAACTAAAGTAACAACAGCAGTCACCCACCAGCGCTGTTCTTTTTGATGAGCTAATGCTCTGGAATGCAGTTCAACAGAAATATTCATCAACGCACTAATTTCATCTGATGACAGAGGGCTTCTGGATATCCTTTTCTTTTCATCCTCGTTGAGCTTATCAAAATCTTCTCTAGTAACCTTTTCTTCTGTATTGACGTTATATAACTTTTGATGCGTTCTCCGCCAGGCTAGTGACGCTTTATTCTTACTGACATCTAAACGAAAAAACTCTGGATGCTCTATAAACACTTTCTTCCAATGCTCAGCCTCTGTTTTTTGACCACAGATTCGATCAGCCCAACCAGCAAAATCAAGTTTGTAAAATTTATATGTACCCATTACTTGCAAAGCAGCAATAACATCAGCCAGACGAGCCGCTTCTTTTAAATATGGTGACTTGCATTCGAACCCAAGCATATCTAACTCCCCATCCTCAACAAATCAAACACAATGCGCGCAAAGCTGGCGGCTTTGGCCGGGTCAGACAAAACCTGCATCATCTGATTTTTATGTGCTTCGCTGCTATCCATCACCGCGTCGTCAATGGCTTTACTGAAGTCGCCTAACATGGCCTGCTCGGGGGTGTTGTTTGCGATCTGGCTCATCACCAGTTTATTCTCGCTCACCTTGTCTCTGATGGTGTAGGCGTAATTCACCAGATCTTTATCGGTGAGATGATCGGTAATAAACACTTCATTCAGGCGACTGATGATCTGTGAGAGGAATTCTTCTTTTTTGTCTTTGGCCTTGGCGGTACCCAGTGCGTCACCCGGCACCAGATAACTTTCGGCATCTTCTTTTAGTTTTAAATCTTGCTGGCGGATGATTGATAACCGGTAATGACTGAGCACGACGTTATCCAGATCAATATCCTCTTCATCGAGCAGGGTTTCACGCAGCATCGGGCGAAGGTTGCGCGCGTATAAACTGAGTTTTTCAAGATTCTTATCATCGTAATCCACAATCTGTGACATGAACTCATAGAAACGTACAAACGTACCCAAATCCTTTTTGAATATTTCCAGCGCGTCTTTTTCTTGCTTGCACTCCTTGAAGCTGTTTTCGGCATTGGCGATCAATACCGCATCCCCCGTTCTCTGGGTGCGCTCAAACATGTCTTTGGCCTGTTGGTAAGCCTCGATGGCCGACTTGTAGCGTTTCTGCCAGCGCTCGACCGCCGGTTTGCAGATATTGGCTATCGCCGCATTACTTTTGTTTCTGACGAAAAACGCAGCGCAGAACTGTTCGACTTCCTGCCACTGGAAAATACCGGCGGCACGTAACTTGTCGAACAGATCAAAAATCAGATCTGGATTAGACACGTCATCCAGTTCAGCGGTCTGGTAATACGGTTGGAAAGACTCAAGAATATCCTGTGGCTCATTAAAGAAATCCAGCACGAAGGTGCCGGTCACCTCCTTGGTAGGATAAGTACGGTTTAGGCGCGACAGGGTTTGCACACACTCGACACCGCCGAGTTTTTTATCGACATACATGGCGCACAGCTTGGGCTGATCAAAACCGGTCTGGAATTTGTTGGCGACAATCATCACCTGATAATCGTCCGAATCAAAGGCTTTGCGCATATCACGGCCTTTGAGGTTCGGGTTCATATTGTTTTCAGTGAATTTCTCACCCAACAAGCCAACAACATTAGGATCTTTTTCGTTGAACTCCACTTCACCGGAAAACGCCACCATGGCATGAATTTTCTGGTAACCCTTCTGCGTAATGTATTTATCGAAGCCCATCTTGTAACGTACTGCTTCTTTGCGTGAACTGGTCACCACCATGGCTTTGGCTTGCCCGCCCAACAGCCCGAGCACGTTGTCTTTAAAGTGCTCAACAATCACCTGCACTTTTTGTGCGATGTTGTAGTCGTGCAGGCGTACCCACTGGTTGAGTTTTACTTTCGCCTTTTTGCTTTCCACTTCCTGATCGCTAGCCTGAATTGCCAGAGCCAGGTTATACGCCACTTTATAGTTGGTGTAGTTTTTTAATACATCCAGAATAAAACCTTCTTCAATCGCCTGTCGCATACTGTAGACATGATAAGCCACCGGTTTATTGGTTTTGGATGGCGGCTCATCCGGTTTAGGCAAACGCCCAAACAGTTCCAGCGTTTTGGTTTTTGGGGTGGCGGTAAAGGCAAAATAACTTAAGTTAGGCGAAGCACGGCGCGAGGCCACTGCTGCATCCAGAATATCTTCGCTGCCTAGTTCGTCATCATCCTCTTTGGCATCGATCATCAGCACTTCTTTTAACTGGCGCGCGGTCGAACCGGTTTGTGATGAATGCGCCTCATCAGCAATGATGGCGTAATGACGTTCTTTTAAACTGACGCTATTCTCAATCGCCTTTAACACATGCGGAAAGGTTTGAATGGTGACAATAATAATCGGCTGTGAGGCTTCCAGCGCGGTGGCTAGTTTTTCCGACTTGGAACCGTCACCCTCTTTTTTATTGATACGCCCAACCACGCCATCGACATGTTCAAACTGATTAATGGTGTCCTGTAACTGATCATCCAGCACGGTTCTGTCGGTAACCACAATCACCGAATTAAACTGCTTCTCGCCCTTGTCGTCATAGAGTGACGACAGCTGATGCGCGACCCAGGCGATGGAGTTAGACTTACCGGAACCGGCGCTATGCTGGATTAAATATTTATGGCCGGGGCCTTCGTCGTGCGCCGCAGTGACTAATTTATTGACCACATCCCATTGATGATAACGCGGGAAAATCAGCGTCTCTTTCTTATACTTGCGCCCTTCCCAGTCTTCTTTCTCTTCAATCTGCAAATGCACATAACGCGCCAGAATGTTTAACAGGTTATCGGGCAGCAACACCTCGTTCCACAAATAATCGGTAGCGTACTGGTTCACATCCTCCGGCACATCATTACCGGCACCGCCGCCCACCGTGCCTTTGTTAAACGGCAGAAAGAAAGTCTCATCGCCTTCCAGCCGCGTCGCCATATACACTTCATACTGGCTGACCGCAAAATGCACCAGCGCACCGCGTTTAAAAGTTAATAGCGGTTCGGGCTTTTTGGTAACGGGATCAATAGCAAAACGCGTGCTTTTGTATTGCTTGATGGCATTCTGTACTGCCTGCTTAAATTCTGATTTAAGCTCAAGCGTCGCCACCGGCAAACCATTCACAAATAGCACCAGATCAATGCGCCATTTTTTAGCACGACTGCCGTTTTCGGCTTCATGTTCGTCAGTTGCCCACGGGCTGTACACCAGCTCCGGCACCACGCGTAAACGGTTCAGCTGATAACGCGCCAGCGTATCCGGGTTTAAATCGTGCTCGGGTTTGAACTGGCACAAACTAAAACGTGTTCCACGGTCGCGCAGTTCGTGACGCAATACCCCCAACGTGCCAAAAGTACGCATGTCTTTATTGGCGGCATTCGGGTCGACTTTGTTGAGTTGCGAAGCTACGCGTTCTAAAAACTTATTTTCGGTGTCGTTAGGATAAAGCTTGCAGAACTTTTGCCATTCAGCATCCTGCGTTTCTTTTACAAAGCCTAGCAAGTCTCCTGAATACAAAGCCAGCTCACGGTTGTAGTTATCCGGTTTGCCCAATAACCAGCCATTCGCCTGTAGCTGGCGAATCATGTCGTTTTGGAAGGTTAGTTCGTTGGCTTTGCTGGTCATGTTTTTTCCATCTACTTTTTTATTCTTATATCACGTATTTTGTTGGGGTTCGTACCTCACCCCAACCTACCGTGCTTTAAAGCCTTAAAACCAGCCTTCTTCCGGTTGCGATGAAATAAGTCTAGCCTTTATTATCAAATAGTTACCGGTAACCCACTACAAAAACTCAAATAAGGATGAAATAAAATCAAGCCCAGCCTGGTATATATCTGGCGTATTTTCTAGAATCTGGCGCACCGGGATCATTCTTAATTAATCCCTGTTCAACAGCCGCCGAGATAATTTGAGAAATCGTATTACCACTCCGTTCTGAAAGACCAAACCGCTCTCGCAGTGATTGATTGGTCATTTTCTTCCTCAATACCCATTGCAAAACACAGTGCTGGAAGCAGGCGCGAACCCGGTCACTACGGTCCATGGCTTTGAAATCACGCGGCCCATAAATAACAACAACCGTTCTTTGATACTCCACTAGAAAATCCGGCGCTGGCAACTGTAGCAATTCCGCCGCTTCCACAACCCGGTCTATTCCACTGCTCTTCTCTTCACATATACCAAAGCGACGCATAAGATCGGCCAACCGTTCATTACGTGACTGATAGCCATCAATAAACCTTTCAACGGGTACAATAGGTATTCCAGGATTCGATATTTCGACACGGTCTATATACACCTCAACGACCGGCGCGGCTCCAGTAATCTCAAAATCCTGATGTATCAATGCATTTGCCAGTAACTCACGAATAACCACTTCAGGAACAAGTTTTACTG
>JAOUNI010000075.1 GCA_029881035.1 Gammaproteobacteria bacterium
CAGTCGATCAGGCGGGAGATACATCAGGCCATTGAAGATGGTCTGCCGGTTTATGCTGAATGTGGTGGCTTGATGTATCTGGCACGCACGATCAAATGGAATAACCAGCGGAACAATATGGTTGGCATCATCCCGGGTGATATTATTATGGAGGAGAAACCACAGGGTCGTGGCTATGTTCGATTAAAGGAAACAATTGAAGGATTATGGCCGTCGAGGACAGAAAGTGTTATTGCTGCCCATGAGTTTCATTATTCGCGTTTTGAAAATCTGGATAAAAATGCTAGATTCGCATTTGAAGTTGTGCGCGGCACTGGCATAAACGGTAAAAATGACGGTTATGTATACAAAAATCTGCTAGCCTGTTATACACACCAACGTAGTACCAGCAAAAACCGCTGGACACAGCGCTTTGTCGATTTTGTTCGCCAACATAAAAAACGAATCACATAAACCATATAACATAAGCCATTGATTTTATGATTAAAATAACTCCGCAAGCCGCTAAACAAATTCAAATTTCTGCCCAGCAGGGTAAAGCCGAGAACTTACCATTGCGTATCGCTGCAACAAAAAATGATGATGGCAGTTTTCACTATGGCATTGGCTTTGATGAAAACAAAGAAGGTGATATCACTGTTACGTCTGAAGGAGTTAACATCATCGTATCCCCACTCAGCTCTGACCTGCTCAAAGATACCACACTGGATTTTGTTGAGCTTGAACCGGGCAAAAACCAGTTCATTTTTATGAACCCGAATGATCCGAGTTACACACCTCCTTCTGATGACTAAAACGGCTTATCTGATAAAAAAAGGTCTGCCATATGGCTAAAACAGCTGGAATGAACACTAACTGGTCTCAGTCTGCGCTTACCTTTCTTTATGAACTCAGCTCAACCATCAATGCAACAGACAACAACCTTAACCCCTGCTCCGATCCGCTCAAGCTGATTACCCAAAAACTCGGGGGCTCAGCTGCCATTATCCGTCTTGTTTCCGAAGAAGGCTGGATGGATCTGTATGCCAGTCGAGGGTTAAGTAAAGAACAAATTTCAGATCTCCAGCACACCCCTATTGAACGTTCTTTATTTGTTCATGAACGCCAGTCAATAAAAGAAATTCGACGTAGTCCAGCCAGCGCTTTAATCAATGATAAAACCTCTGAAATCATTTCAATTCCAGTACGTCAACATGGACACACTCTGGGTGTGCTCAATGTTTTCGTGCCTGCCAATCAGTTTCAGCTGGATGATGAAACCGCATTGATGCTACTGGCGGTAGGCCAGCATTTTGGCCTGGCAATCGAAAAACATCGTCTGGATAATATGGCCAAACAAAAACTGATTCAGGAAGAACGCAATATGATCGCCAATGAATTACACGATTCTTTGGCGCAAACACTGGCATCATTACGTTTTCAGGTACGTATTCTTGATCAAACATTACAACCAACCAGTGAATACATGGCCATTATGAGTCTGGAACAGGTTGAGCATGGTCTGGATGAGGCTTATACCGATTTACGTGAACTCATCGCTCATTGTCGAGTGCCTATTGAACAACAGGGGCTGATTCCTTCTATTGAACGTGTTGTTTCCAAATTCAGAGAAGAAACAGGTATTCATATCCTGCTACAATGTGAATGTCAGGATCCCGATGTACCTGCAAACATGGAAATGAACATCTATCGTATTGTGCAGGAAGCACTAACGAACATTAAAAAACACGCCAATGCGCATATTGTCCGGGTACTACTAAGCTGCAACAATAATGGTCAGTTCCGCATACTGGTTGAAAATGATGGTAAGGGTTTCGATAAAAAAGCCATTGAAAGTAAAGAAGGCCAACATCTCGGCTTAACCATTATGCAGGAACGTGCTCGCCATCTGGGTGGGCAGTTAAGAATCGAAAGCGAACTAGAAGAAGGTACACGAATAGAATTAAAATTTCGCTATCTCAGAGAACAGGTTGAATAAATCCACCATTTAAACTTTCAAGTAGGCTTTATTATTAAATTATGCGCGTTTTAATTATTGATGATCACGCCCTGTTTCGCGTTGGCCTGAAAGGCCTGCTTGAGCAACGAAATATTGAAGTAGTGGGTGCCGCCGCACACGGCGTAGAAGGCATAGAGTTAGCCGCACAACTCAATCCAGATATTATTTTGCTCGATCTACGTATGCCGGACATGGGTGGTCTGGAAGTATTGCCCTTATTGCGCGAAAAACACCCATCGACACCTGTGGTCATGCTCACTACCAGTAATGAAGAAAAAGACCTGATCAAATCACTACGCACCGGCGCGCAGGGTTATTTACTGAAAGACATGGAACCGGACGAGCTGGTCGGCGCACTTAGAGACATTGAAAAAGGAAAAAGCGTTGTTGCTCAGGATTTAACTGATGCGCTCGCCCGCATGGTTCAGGGTGAGACCCACATTGAAGATAACGATGGTCCTTTTTCTACACTAACGCCTCGTGAACATGAAATATTATGCTTGCTCGCAGAAGGGCAAAGTAACAAATTAATTGCACGTAACCTCGGTATCTCCGATGGAACAGTTAAACTTCACGTTAAAGCTATTCTTCGCAAACTGGGCATTCATTCTCGCGTTGAAGCCGCAGTAATTGCTGTAGAGCAGGGCTTACGTAATCCTGGCCAAAATAAATAAAGACTATGAAAAAATTTATGGATCTCGTTGAAGAAGCACGAGAACACGTTGAAGAGTTATTTCCCTGGGATGTAGATGAACTCATCCGACAAGACAATGGTGCGCTAATTCTGGACATTCGTGAAGAATGTGAATTCTTCGCCTATCATATCGAACACACCATGTTAGTACCACGTGGCATTCTTGAAACGGCCTGCGAAGAAGAATATGAAGACTCAGTCCCCGAACTTATTGATGCCCGCGACCGTGAAATAGTGGTGATATGCCGCTCCGGCAACCGCAGTTTGCTCGCTGCTCAAACCATGCAGATCATGGGTTACAATAATGTAAAATCTATGAAAACTGGCTTACGTGGCTGGAATGATTATGAATTACCACTGAAAAATGCCATGCAGGAAATTGTTGATCCTGATGTCGTTGATGAGATGCTTAATGCCGGGTTCTGTTCACAACTCATGCATCCAGACCGCCGCACTATTCTGTCATAAGTTACTAGTTACATTTAAATAACTAATAATTCTAATAATTAGCCCAGTGGCATTTCATAAACAATAGTTGTACACTTGGGCGTATGCGGATTCTGCTTTCTTTACTCTTTTTGGAATTTCTGCTGCAAATGTCCCCAAACTAAAAACTTCCAACTCTTAGAAGTTTTTAAATCCTCAAAGATCAAAATTTTAAACAATGCCTTAAGTCATTTGTTAATACTTGAGCGCATCTCATTGTTTTTTTTGCTGATTACTAATATTTCAAATGAATATTAGTAATAGGGGATGTCATTTTGAGAGACTACCAAACTACAATATGGTGCGTTTTTATAAGCTGCATTACTAATATGGCAGCAATGAACAACGCTTATTCCATAACGTTGACTCAGCCAACAACCATAAGCGCTACAAATTCCAGCTATGATGGTCAGGACCTGATCGTTAACAGCATCACACTAACCATTGATGGCTCTCACCAGTTTAATTCCGTGCAGCTGATTAACGGCGCTGTTCTCACACATTCCCTGTCCCCCAGTGCCAAATTAGAAATCACCAGCAATACATTTTTTATTGATGCCAGCTCCAGTATCGACTTAACGGCTAAAGGTCACTTACCCACTTCAGCAGTCACAGGTGCTTCCGGTGGTAGCTATGGCGGCTTGGGTGGAATATATATAAATGGCGGCACCACCAATCCAGTCTTTGGCAGTGCAACATTACCCACAGATTTTGGCATTGGTGGCATTGGTAGCGCAGGCAAAACCTACGGCGGTGGCTCTATTAAACTGATCACCAACGAACTGACATTGAACGGTCGCATTATTGCTGATGGACAAAGCTTCAATACATTTTTCTCATCGCAGGGTGGCGGCAGCGGCGGTTCTATTTTACTGGATGTAGGAATATTGAATGGTAACGGCACCCTGGAAACCAGCGGCGGTTCCGGCTTTACCTTCTACGGCGGCGGTGGCGGTGGCGGTGGTCGTATAGCCGTTTATTACGATACAGCCAATTTTGATTTCCAGAATCATATTATTAATGACGGCGGCGTCTGCAAACCACTTTTTGGTGAATACGGCCAGCCCGGCAGCATTTATATTGAGAATAAAACGGCAGCAAATCAGGCCCCCATTGCCAACGCTGGAAACTCTCTTGCAGTCAGTGAGCAGTCAGAGGTCACTTTAACTGGCAGCGCAACAGATGCGGATGGCGTGATTACCCGTTACAGCTGGACACAGCTCTCTGGTCCGACCGTCAGTCTCATTAATGCTAATACAGCTACACCGAGCTTCACTGCCCCCACGGTTTTATCTGACAATAGCCCAACTGTATTGCAATTTCGTTTAACCGTCGTTGATGATCAGGGCGCGGCAGCGAGTGCCGACATCAGTATTGGCGTACTGGCGGTCAATGCATTACCAGTGGCCAATGCAGGCGCAGATGTCAGTACCAATGAAGCCACTAATGTTAATTTAATTGGTGCTGGTAATGACAGCGATGGCACTATTACCGCATATCAATGGGCACAAATGAGTGGTACGGCTGTAACGTTATCTAACAGTACTAATTCAACAACTTCATTTGCCACTCCGGTTGTAAAAAATACTGAACAATTAACTTTCAGGCTGACAGTCACTGATAACGAATCAGGCAGTCACAGTGATGATGTGCTGGTGACAGTCAATCCCGTGAATGCATTACCGGTTGCCCAAATTGTTAACCCTGCCCCCGTAGCAGAAAACACTTTTGCAGCGCTCGACGGTTCTACTTCGAATGATACCGATGGCATGATCGTCAGTTACAGCTGGACTCAAATTGCCGGTCCGACAGTGGCACTAACTACTTCAACAAGAGCCTCAACCAGCTTTACCACGCCCACGGTTTATCAGGATACTGTACTCAGCTTCCGCCTCGATATTGCCGACAACGAAGGTGGCTCGGCATCAGCAACCACACAGCTGACAGTATACGACGTGAATACCGATGACGATGTCGATGGCATGTTAGACGCATGGGAAATACTGTTTTTCAATACCCTGGATCACAATGGCAGCACAGACACGGACGGCGATGGCGCAACAGATTTACAGGAATTTAATTTTGGCACTGACCCGACCGCTGAACAGCAACCGGCACAACCTGAGATAGTTTCACCCGATAACATTGAAGTAACTTCATTGCTGCCTGAGCTGACCTTGACCAACCCGCGCCAGCACACCGGCTTCCCGGTGAGTTATGAATTTGAAGTTTACCGCGATGCAGCAATGACAGACCTGATCACTTCCGCCTCAGGCACCGGCCTAACCTGGTCAGTTAATACAACGCTGTCTGATAACAGCTGGTATTACTGGCGCGCTCGCGCTATCGGCGCAAGCCTGTTCAGTGGCTGGGTCAGCAGCAAATTTTTTGTTAACGCCGCTAATGATGCGCCGGGAACGTTCAATATCAGTTATCCGCAGGATGGCGTCTGGGTGGCAAGTTTCACTCCCACATTATCTGTCACTAACAGTGTCGACGTTGATGGCGACGCACTCGGATATCAATTTGAGGTGTATACCGATGCCAATTTAATTTCTGCATCAGGAAACATTTTACCCGGCAGCAATGGCACAACCTCATGGACGGTTGATGTTCCTTTACTGGAAAACAACGTCTATCTCTGGCGCGCCGTTGTCACCGATGAGCACGGTCTGAGCACGATCAGCAGCAGTGAGCCGATGATCTTCATCAACACGGTGAATGATGCGCCGGCAATGCCAGCACTCAGCACGCCTTCAGATGGCAGTGAAATCACGAACCTGTATACCGATCTGATCGTCAATAATGTGACTGATCCGGAAAGCGAACCTGTTTATTATTTGTTTGAACTAGATACCATCAACACTTTCGATAGCGCTAATCATCAAAGCTCTGGTGCCGTGAGTGAAACATTGAATGTCACCGGCTGGTCAGTCAATGCACTGCTGGATAACACCTGGTACTACTGGCGGGCAAAATCCAGCGATGATCTGGCAGAAAGTTTATGGGCTAACGGCCGTTTCTTTGTTAACCAATTTAATGATGCGCCTGGCATAACCAAAGCACTGAACCCCGGCGACCATGCCTGGACAGGAAACCTGCAACCGACACTGGAAGTCTATCCAGCGATTGATATCGATGGTGATGCATTAAGCTATGAATTTAATGTCTATAAAGTTGTAACAAATAGCATTGATCCTGAACTGGTTGCAAGCGGCACCAGCAATTCCACATTCTGGCAACTGGATGCGCAGCTTAATGAAAGCGGATATTACTACTGGCATGCACGCGCTATTGACGAACACGGTCTTGCTGGCGAGTGGGGAAATCTGGTCGTGTTCTTCGCTGACGATGATGGCATCAACGACACACCGGTCATCAAACTCAGGAATCTGGACAGCGACAATCACAGTTCAAATAAGAATGATGAACACGATAACGATGAGAGCCCCTCATCAGAAGACGACGCTGAATCACACGTCGAAATTAACTGGACGGATTATGATCCTGACAGCAATGCACATATCAGCCTGTACTACGACACTGACCAATATGGCGAAGACGGTACATTAATTATCGCGGATGTCCTGGAAGATCCTGATGGTGATGCTGATCGCTACTTATGGGATATCAGCCAGATGCCAGCGGGGGTCTACTTTGTTTACGCCATCATTGATGACGGAAATAGCACCTCAGTCGATTATTCAAACAATGCTGTTATCGTAGGTGATGGTGGTGGCCAGCCCTATCTGACATTCAAAACATCTGAAACAGAAAATAAAGGCAAGCGTAACCAGCGCGCCTTAATTTCCTGGCGAGACCTGGACAGTGACAGCAATGCATCCATCAGTCTTTATTACGATACCGACAGCGCCGGCTTTGATGGTGCTCTAATAGTGGACGGACTCGCAGAAGACCCTGATGGCAATGGCGATCATTTCCTATGGGATATATCTGCGCAGGCTGAGGGCACATATTACCTCTATGCGACAGTTTCTGACGAGACAAACACCTATCGGGGCTATGCTGACAAGCCCATTGTCATCGAACATCATGGACAGGATCGAGATTAAAAATGCATCCGTTACAGAAATGCATACTCGGACTCACTCTGCTTTATTCCAGCAATAGTTCAGCCAGCATAGACCTTGATCAATTGAAAAGACTCTTTGATTCGGGAAACAGTCAGGCCGCTTATGAGTATGCACACGCCGAAGTATTGAGCCACGAAGGTGAGCCTACTTTTGATTATTACTATGGCGCCTCAGCGATAGATGTCGGACAGTGCAATGAAGGCGTTTACGCACTCGAACGTGTACTGGTTTCACAGCCCAATAATCACGCTGCCCGACTGGAACT
>JAOUNI010000076.1 GCA_029881035.1 Gammaproteobacteria bacterium
TACGGACGTGGTTGCAAGCTGCTTTAATCACCAGGGTAGAACGGTTACGGTAATTAGTCTGCATAACAAGTTTGACCTGCCGTTCACCCTGAATGAAAACAAAACACATATTATTCTTGCCATGGTGGATGACGACCTCAAGGGATTCTGGGTGGATCAGGCAATAGATATAATGCCGCTCAGTACTTTTGAAACCAATGTTGATTACTTCCCCAAAAAAGACAAAGCCTATTCCAATTTTTTACTTCGTGATAAGGATATCATTCTGCAAACTAGCTTCGAACGACTGCATAAATGTGAAGGGTCAAATCTTAACTGGGTAACAAAACTGGCTACAAAAGAGCCAGACCTGCCTGATGAATCGGCAGTAAGTGATGTCGAAGTTGAAGAAATTACCGAAATTAGTAAATCAGAAAATAAAGCTGAAGCGATAGAGTTAGAAAACAGGATAGAGAAATCCGAGGTAGTTGATGTAGTAGATGATGTTATTGAAACCAGGCAAGAAACTAAAATAGATGCGTCTGATAGTTATGCCGCAATAAGCAATCGGGCGCAGTTAACTAGAACCAAAAATAAATCGGAGACAAATAAAAATAGTCAGCACGATATATCATCACGTACATATCCATCATTACAATCATCACAGGTCAATAAGTACGCAGATAGTTATATCGAGGCTGAAAGTGAAATAACAAACAAAACAAAGAATAAAGATAATGATCTATTCATTCTTATTATGGGTTTAATGATAATAGTTACTCTAGGGGTGACTGGTATATACCTATTTAATTTAGATTCAGATACAGGATCAAGAAATAAAAGACAAATGACCAGAGTGCATGATATGAATAAGATATCTGCAATGGTTAAAGTTGCTCCGGTTGTAATAGAGCAACCTACAAATGCAGAAGTAAAAGACGTATCAGAACAGAAGCTATCTGATATTCCCAAAATAGATCCATCAGAAAATGAGTCATTGAATGAAGTTGTGCAGCATAACGAGTCAATTGTAGAAAGCTCAACTACAGCGCGTATTTTCGAATTACATATTAAAGAGCAGTCAGATATAGAATCAAGTTCAGATATTTATGCTATTACCAGTTTCGAATCGGCAACAAGCCGGCATGAAAATGCCCCAGATACACAGCGGTACACACATATTGTGGTAAAAGGAGATACGCTATGGCATATCACGCGACGTTATTTAAAAAATCCTAATCGGTATCCAGAGCTGGCTGCAGCTAGTCATATCAACAACCCACATCGCATATATCCAGGTGACGTCATAAAAATCATAGTAGATCGAGCAAAGAAGAAATAAAGCTCATTGGTTATAAAAAATAATCTAAACAGATATATCTCTGTAATTTGCCAACAATTTCGTGCGTTATTAATTACGTATGATAGTCGTGTCTAAAAATCTACTGGTAGATAAAAGAATACAAATCGCCCGTCTTCAATATCCACTTTTAGAGTAGCGCCATGATACACGCCATAATCGACGTAGCCGGGTAAGGGGCTGTTGGCGTGACATTCGCTGGCATGTTGCGGTGATTCAAAATCGCGGTCCTTGTCGTACCATGAGAGCAGCATGTGGTTTCCCAGTTTGTGGTCAGCCACATTATTGGCGATTTTTATCGCTTGAAGGTAATCAGCAGACGAGGGTTCGGGGTGTAGTGAGACAGTTTCGATATTGGAAAAATCAGGGCCATCCATATTGCAGAATGAACCGGACTCAATTTTTTCTGTTGTTAAAAGCGATTCTGCAAAATGAGCCGATGAGTTTTTCTTTGGCTCAAAATGAACGATAGACTTTGTTTTCAGGTTGGAGGGCAGATTTGTGGAAACTGGGCAATGTCCCATGCGGTCGATGATGTAGGCAATGTCATCGTCATTGGGATGGCCTGATAGTAATTTGACATTGAAAGTGACTTCTATGCTTTTGATGTTCCAGAATTCACCGGCAGTCAGTTTGAGCTCTCCGTAGGCAGAGTCAAGGACCAGATTGCGCTCAGCACTGTTGGTGCGCATGTAAAGATGCTGGCAGGAGAACAGGCCATAGACCAGTAACAGAAAGCCCGGTGACTTCACGCTAAGGTGTAGCGTTTTCCATTCGTTTTCGACCCATATCTCGACGACCAGATTGGAGACGTCATTTTTCTCGGTTTGATAATTGCAGTTAAGGCGCAGGTGGAAGTGTCTATCGGTCATGTTTAAGGTGGCTCTAGGCTCGTGACATGAACTCACGGGTTTCGGTGTTGACTTTAATTTTTTCACCGACGGTCAGGTATTCAGGTACCTGTACAACCAGACCGGTGTTTAGTGTGGCGGGTTTGGTGCGTGCTGACGAGGAGGCGGCTTTCATGCTGGGGGAACATTCGGTGATTTCCAGTATAACGGTGGTGGGTAGTTCAATGCCGAGTATCTGGCCCTCAGCGATCAGTGCTCTTACCCCTTCCAGGCCATCGGTTAAAAATGGTAGCTCTTCTTCAAGGCTGTCATTATTGAGTATATATTGTTCATAGCTCTCGGCATCCATAAAAGTGCAGCCGTCGGCATCACGGAATAACAGCTGGATGGCGCGACGATTCATTTCAATGTTATCTACCACCTCGTCGCCCTTGAAGCTGCGTTCGAATTTTTGTTGAGTGCCTATTTCATAGCCACTAACCTTGTAGAGTGTGTTGCCGCTACGTGATGATGGAGACTGGACAAAGACTTTTTTGACAATAATATTTTTGCCATCGACTTTAAAAACAGTACTGCGCTTAATTTCATTGGCTTTCATGATAATCACATTTTATAAAAGTAAATAATAGAAGTGTATTGGTAAATAATTATCGCATTATTTGAATGGTTTTGTTTATGGTAGATGCGGTTAATTGTTAACTATAATTCTTGCTCAGGATAATTTGTGTGGCATTATAGCGGCAGAATGAAAAGTATAGGATCCATACTATTAATAAAGTCAGGCGAAGGTAGACAGGTGTCTTTCTTCGTGGCCCTATTGGTGATGCTCGGTGCAGGCATGGCCATTGGCAGGGGTAGTGCTGATGTGCTGTTTCTGAAACGTTATGGCATTGAATACCTGCCGGTGATGTATCTGATGCTGAGCCTTGCGTTGGCAATCTGTTTTACGATTTACGCCGCATTTGTCGACCGGGTATCTTCCGAACGATTTTTCTACTTCCTGTTGTCTATAGAAGTTCTGTTGCTGATGGGATTCTGGTACACGATTAGTTATACCAGTGTTCAGTTAGCGTATCCCGCCTATTACATTTTCTATGAACTGGTTTCGGAACTGGTGCTGGTTCATGCTACTTTTTATATTGCACAGAGCCTCGATACCTTGCAGTCGAAACGTCTGACTTCATTAATACTTGCAGGCTATCAGCTAGGTATGATTGTCGGCGGCCTGTTCTTTGCCGTGATGATGCCCTCGATTGGCGTTGAGCATTCCATGCTTATATGGTCAGGACTGATTGTGTTCAGTATTAGCATGCTGTTTATCTGGCATCGTCGGTACGGCATGTCACCATTTTTCATACCTCCCGCAAAAACAAAGGCCAACCGTATATATGCGGCGGTGCAGGAAGTGAACAGGGGGCTGAAGTACGTCAGGCAGTCGAAGTTGCTGAAGAATGCCTGCTATGCATTATTTTTCATGGTGCTAATGTTTTATGCACTGACCTACAGCGTGAACAAAATCTACACTGAGAGTTTCTCTTCAGAAGCGGAGCTGGCGATGTTCTTTGGTATGCTGGTGGCAGGGACGAATTTTCTGGCTGTTGCTATGCAGGTTTTTGTTTCTGGGCGTGTGGTCGAAAAAATAGGTGTCAGGCAGTCAAAGCTGATTTATCCGCTGATGACTGTAGTGAGTTATGTGTTGCTGTTAATTTCGCCGGGTTTTTATACAGCACTAATTGCCAGTATCAACAATAGCTCGGTGATGCCTGCTTTCAGGAATCCGACTCGGCAGATGTTTTTCAATATATTACCGGCTTATATCAGGGGTCGAGCCAGGGCGACTTCGGTAGCGCTGGTGCTGCCACTGGCGCTATTTGTATGCGGCATAATGATTCTATATTTGCAGGCCTCAGAAAACCCAGATTCAATAATGTATTTTGGATTTTTCTGTGCCGTGATGTACTGGTTCTTTTGTTACCGAATGGGCAAGGACTATTCAACGACGTTGATCGAAAATCTGAAGAAAAAACTCTATCTGCCAGAAGATATTTCAAAAGCAGCATATGTTGGCGACAATGAGAATGTATACCCGGTACTGCTGAAAGGTCTGTCTAGTGATGACAACAGGGTTTGCATGTCATATGCGCAATTATTACGTAATGCTTATCCGCAGGAATCGATAGCACCGATTATGCAGCGTATCAAATCTGCACCAGCCGGTGTAGCAGATCGATTAATAAGAATGATTGGTTGCGAAGCTAGTGATTCAGTGTTGTCCGATCTGATGAAACTAGCGGATGAAGGTGATGACCACCTGAAGGCGACTGTTTATGATGTGGTGCTGGAGAATGCTGCAGGTAATTATTCAACATTGATTGAGACGGCATTATCTGCGCAGCATAACCGGATTAAAGTGTCAGGCATCAAGGCGGCGATCAGGAGTGGCTTCAGCGAGCTATATCAGCGTGGCATGACGGCGTGGCAGGAAATGTTGGCAGGTGACTGGATGCAGAAAATGGCCGTTATTGATATGCAGCCTTTGATGACCTGCGTAAATGATTCGCAGCGCAATGAGCTGAAAAAAAGTTATATACAGAGATTTGTCGAGTTACTTCAGGAGGTAGATGATGACAAGAAGGGGGTGATTTACAAAGCGATGTCCCGGTGGGAGGATTTAGAGTCAGAATCTTTATCGGCTGTGATTAAACGGGATATGCAATGTATCGACCCTAAGCTGAGATGTGCTGTTGCTGCCTGCCTGCATGTATTGTCAGAAGATCAGGGCAGGAATGAACATATATGGATGATGTTGTCTGATGGTCATGTCAGTGTCAGACAGGCCGCTCTGCAGGTTATGCAGAAGCTGTATCAGGCACCAATGGATGTATATTTTGAATGGTTAATGAATGAGTGTGATGGCACGCCGCGCGCACAAAAGGTACTTCTGGAAGCATTGATTAGTCATGGTGTTGAGCGTGTGAGGTTGAAGCAGATTACGGACAGAAAATCGGAATATACAGTGGAGTTGTTGAGGGCATTGAGCATGATGGAAGAAGACAGTAACGCCGCCATGAAAATGACCCGGATGGTGCTAGAAGAGCGCCTGACTGAAATGATTGATCTCGTCCTTCTATCTATCGAGCCAACCATGGAGGGAGCTTCGATAGCTGTGATCCGTGCAGGACTGAGAAGCAAGGACCCCTCTTCAGTCGCCAGTGCCCATGAAGCTCTGCAGAGTATCGAAGACCAGCAGCTGGCTGTATTGTTGAGCGATATAATTGACCGAAGATATGACAAAGCTGCAAAGCATGGTTGCGGAAAACATTTTTTAAATAGCGATGACGCATTACAATGGTGCATTAAATTTGGTGATACCTGGCTGCGTGAATGTAGTGACAGTGCACTGATGGTGAATGAAAAACAATCTTATGCCTGACTTGTTTGACAAAGTGTTGCTGTTAAAAAAATCGGACATCTTTAACGAGATTAATACCGAGGACCTGCGCTTCGTCGCGGATGCACTTGAAGAAGAACAGTATTTTTCAGGTGACCGTATTTTTGAAAAAAATGATCGAGGCGAGTACATGTATCTGATCATTGAAGGTCAGGTGGGTATTGCGCTGGAGAAAAATCTTGATGAGTTTGTTGCTACCCTGTCGTCCGGCGAATGTTTTGGTGAGATGAATTTACTGGATGATCTGCCACGTTCAGCTTCGGCGGTGGTGATGAAAGATGTAAGACTGCTGAAATTAAGTCGAGCTCGTTTACGCGGTTTAATTATGAGTTACCCGGAATTGGGAATGGGAATGTTGAAATCGTTGTCGCTGAGGTTAAGAGAAACAACCAGGTTAGTTAGTAAAAAATAAAATAGTTATGAGAATTCAATAAGTCAGGTGATGTGATGAGTGGGGCCATGGGCGCATTATTGATTTTTTTTGTTATGTTGTGTGCAACGAATGTTGTTGCGGAGGATGCAGAGCATCCTGGTGATGCACATTATACAGAGACGGGTTTCTTTGATATCCATGTGTGTAACTGGCCGGATAGGCCGCCCTTTTATATGACGCTATATAGTACGTATCAATTCAAGGATGTTCGATTAATTGAATTGATGAATGCTGAAGGCGAGAAATTTGCAACTCTTGATTTATCAAAATTTAGAGTAATAACATCTGATGGGAAACCTGAGAAGCGAGTTTTTATGAATCAGATAGCGCAGCCGGAACATTCTATTGATGGCTGGTTTTCCGCAAAAATAACCTTAAATGATGATAGCGTGCATGTTGCTAAAGATTTCGTTGAACATGGCGTCTTGTCACAGGTTGTTGGTCACTGGCCTGCACATCGAAGCGAAGTCGCTGATCCACCCGAAGTTTTACATTGGTCAGTGGTGAAAGGTGCTGCGCATTATCAGGTTTTTATCAAAGATAAGTGGAATGAGTCAGAAATGCTTTTTTCTTCCGATTTATTGGCTAGCCCTGAAGTGGTTTTACCGGAAGGACTGCTTGAGTCTGGTGGTTATTATGCATGGCGTGTGCATGCCAGAGATGTCAACGAGGACATTAAACTGGGCGATTTTAATCAGGGCTCACTAAGTGATTGGCAGGAGTTTACTGTTGCCAATTGAGGGTTAGACTTAAAACTCTTCGACTGTGTAGCGATGAATGCAAATACTGTCGCTCCAGTAATTTTGTGGCAAACCGCATTTTATTTTTAAATGATTGAGGAACTCCCGGCGGTCTCGCAGTGATTCCCATACTGACGGTAGAAATGTTCCACGATGATGTCCTTCTTCCATAATCAGGCCATCAATCCCGGGACGCAGCTGGGTAATCAGGTTATCTTCAGAATCAAAAAAAATTTTTTCGGGAGTGCCGAGAATAGAAATATGAATCTTCAATTGTTCCAGTTCATTCTCCTGCAATGGTGGAAAGCGCGGATCAGAAAAAGCGGCAGCGAATGCGTTGTAGGCGACATCTTCAGCCAGAGGTCGGATCGGTTCAAGCATACCAATGCAGCCGCGTAGCTGGCCGTGTTTGTTGAGGGTTACAAAGGTAGCACGTTTGGTTTGCAGTGCCTTATCCAGTTTTGTTAAATCAACCGTTAGTGCTTTGCCGATGGACAGGCCGTGTTTGATTGATTGATAAGCAATATCGTGAAGTTGTTGCCGTTGTTCTTTGTTATGCATAAGTTATCATTGCGTTTGTTCGAAGGCCCAGGCACCGTAGCCCACTACTTTGTCTTTACTGCCGGCCGTGTCGCCAGAGTTA
>JAOUNI010000077.1 GCA_029881035.1 Gammaproteobacteria bacterium
CCACAGGTCGAGCAATGCCATGCCATCTTCACCGAACAGGCCGGCAATGTAATAACGGCCATCAGGGGAGATCAGTGCATCGTAGGGGTTGTGTCCGATATCTTTAAATTTCTGGACCTGTGGTTTATCGGGCTGTGACATATCAGCCACCCAGATTTCATCCGCGTCCCACAGGCTGAAGACGAACTTCTGGCCGGGCGCATCAACCAGGCCGATGACCTTTGACGTCTGGTCCTTGTCGCCGTAAGTCGCGGGAATATTGGCCACCAGCTCCAGTGTTTTTGCATCGAATATTTTGACGCCGCCCGGCTCATAGTTGGACACGGCGACCAGACTGCCATCCTGGGAAATGGCGCCGCCAATACTGTTGCCAGCCTGAAGTGTGCGTTTGACAATTTTCTGGGTCAGTATATCGACTTTGGTGAGGCCGCCATCACGGCCGAAGATATAAGCATAGCGCTCATCGCGAGAATAAACGGCCGAGGCGTGCGATAGATCGCCCAGTCCCTCAACGCGGCCCAGGCTGGAGTTGCTGGTGGTTTCGATAATTTGAATACTGCCGCTGGCGCGTTCGATAACCAGACCAAGGTCACCTGTACCGCGCAGCTCAGTCGCCAGGGCGAATGTTGGCGTGATCAATATCAGTGACAGAGAAATAAGTGCGTTGCGAATCATTAATCGATGCCCTGTTTGATTTGGTTGGCGAGCCATAGCGCATCGTCTTCAGATAACATGTTTTTCCACGGTGGCATCGCCGTGTTTGGGTGGCCTTCGAGGATGGTGATGACCAGGTAATCGGTGGATTTACCGTCGAGCTGGGCGGGCAGCAGGGCAGGGCCGAGTCCGCCCTTGAGCGTCATGCCATGGCAGGAACCACAGTCCTGTTTTAGCAGATGTGTCAGCTCAGCCTGGCGTGAGGAAGAAACGTCTGCCAGTGCCAGTCCTGAAATCAACATCAGACTAACGGCTAGCAGCGGCGTCTTCGGCATAGCCGGACTCCTCCAGTGCGTTCTGGAACCAGTCAAGTTCTCCGGCCAGAGAGACGACCTGACCAATGATGATCATCACCGGGGCTCTCATTCCTGCCTGATTCACATCGTCCTGAAGCTGGCCCAGATGCGACAGGATGCGTTGCTGGTTTTTGGTGGTGCCGTTTTCAACCGCGGCAGCCGGGGTTGAGGCGCTTAGGCCGGCATCCATCAGTGAATTGCAGATCAGTGACAGGTTGGACAGGCCCATGTAGATGACCAGTGTGCAGTCGGGATCAGCGACATAGTGCCAGTTGATATCCAGCGGTTCATCGTCTTTGAAGTGACCGGTAATGAAGCGCACACTACGGCTCAGGCCCCGATGGGTCAGTGGAATGCCGCTGTAGGTACTGCAGCCGGATGCTGCGGTGATGCCGGGCACTACTTCGAAGGCAATATTGTGTTCTTTAAGCGCTAAAACTTCTTCACCGCCGCGCCCGAACGTGTAGGGGTCGCCACCTTTGAGGCGCACGATCTTGCGGCCGGATTTGGCGAGGTTGACGATGGTCTCATTGATCTGTGTCTGGGGTACGCAATGTTTACCTACTTCCTTACCGACAGAGACACGGCTAACGCCAGTGGGGATCATGTCAAGAATGTCACTCGATACCAGACGGTCATAGATCACCACGTCGGCTTCCTGAAGCAAACGTAATGCTTTGAGGGTCATGAGTTCAGCGTCACCCGGGCCTGCGCCGACCAGTGAAACGAAGCCATTAGTTGTCATAAAAACCGCCAGTAGTTATCTTTTTAGGTGAGCTTTCTGTTGCTTGTATGCAGGAATACATGGAAGTGATATTGGCCTCCTTAGGGCAATATGTCATTGATGTATGTCAAGGTGCATTGTACTAGACAGATTCTAAGCTGAAAACAGCTTAAGCCCTTATCAAGTTTATGGTAATCAATGAGTTATAAACTCAATTGTGCTGAGGAATAATAACATCAAGTAAGTCTGAAAGTGATTGCCTGATGTATTAAAAAGTTTCTGCGGGGCGAATGCCCCGCAGATGATAATGATATTAATAAATATCGTGAACTGTATTATGTACGTTAAATTTACCCGTGGGTGTAATCAGCCGTTTGTCCTTGATAACCTTCTTCAGCTTACGAGTCTTGTCATCAACAATAACCAGTGCTGATTCTTCTGTGGAACCGCTCCAGACTGAGAACCAGACTTCATCGCCTGCTTTATTGTATTCGGGCTGTACGACGCGTTTGGCGCCTTCACTTAGGCCGGCCCATTCAGCGATTGGAAGCACTGCGTAACCTTTTTTCAGGTTGTTGATGTCGAATACGGCTATCGACTGGCTTGCATTGGAATCTGGGTTGAGTGGAGTATCGATCCAGAGGTTTGTCGATTTGGGGTGTGTTTTTATAAACAGTGAGCCACCGCCCTGACCATGTAATACTTCGACCGGCCTCCAGGCATTCTTTTTATGCTTTTTGGGGTCGGTGCCGATCAGGGTGATGTTGTCATTGCCCAGTGCACTGGTTGCCCAGACGGGGCCATATTCCGGATGTATGAAGTTGGCGCCACGACCCGGATGTGGGATTTCCGTGGCATCGACTAATGCCTCCAGCTTTCGTTCTTTGGAGTCAATCACGGCAATCTTGTTCGATTTATTGGCAGCCGTCATGTAGTAGCGGTGGGTGCTATCCCAGCCACCATCATGTAGGTATTGAGCGGTTGGAATGGTCGTCACGGTCATGTTTTTAATGTCCTTGTAGTTGACCAGTAATACTTTGCCTGTTTCTTTCACGTTGACCATGAACTCCGGGTTTTCATGTGAGGCGAGAATGGCGGCAACGCGAGGCTCAGGATGGTATTCCTGAGTTCCAACGGTCATGCCGCGAGTTGAAGATATCGTCAGGGGTTCCAGCGTGTAACCATCCATGATGGTGTACTGGGGTGGCCAGTAGGTGCCTGCAATGGCATATTTGTCCTCAAAGCCTTTGTACTTGGAGGTTTCAACCGAGCGAGCCTCGAGGCCGACTTTAATGGTAGCGACATTGTCTGGCACTTTCATCCACAGGTCGATCATGTTGATTCTGGCGTCGCGGCCAATAACATAGAGATAACGGCCCGAAGAAGACATGCGTGAAATATGTACCGCGTAACCGGTATCAATGATATTGATTATTTCCTTGGTGTCGCCATCGATCAATGCAATCTGGCCGGCATCACGTAAGGTTACAGAGAAAATATTATCTATATTGTAATTATTCAATTTGCTCTTTGGACGTTGCTTAACAGGAATCAATAACTTCCAGGAGGCTTTCATTTCTTTAAGTCCCCACTCAGGAGGTACAGGCGGCTCGTGCTGAAGATAACGCGCCATACCATCAATTTCCTGCTCAGTGAGGGCGCCGGATGTGCCCCAGTTGGGCATGCCAGCGGGTGATCCATAGGTGATGAATGCTTTCAGTGCGGCATCGCCTCGTGCGCGGGTAATGTCGGTGGTGAGTGGTTTGCCTGTAGCGCCTTTGCGTAATACGCCATGACAGCCTGCACAACGTTCAAAAAATATTTTCTTGCTGTGATTGAATTCACCGACAGTCATAGCAGGACCTTCGGATGTAATCATATTCTTAGTGTCGGTGGGGTCGATAGCGCTAGGCGAGCTCTCGTAGGCAGAACCTTCCTCAGAGGAGGGCTTGGCCTGACTGGTGATAGGGATAGTGGTTGCTAATATGATGGAGATGTAACTTACTATTTTTATAGATAATACTGTTTTTCTCTTAAACATATATTTGCCCTCCAAGGCCGTGTTGATTCACGTTATTGCAGCATGAGCCAGATTTTTTATGAAACATTGATTTGAATCAATAAAATAATTATTCTTGGTTTATTTTATTAATAATTACGTTTTGAATATTTATATCGATTAATATCAATATATTATGAAAATATATATAAGTACTTTACTGTATTGGATTTAGTCTATTTTTAGTTTCTAATATGTAAATAATATTGAATTAATTGATTTATTATTGTTGTGGATCTTGTTACAGATTTGACCTGGATCACTTGGTTTTGAGGGCTCAGCAGCCTACAATACGCCACTGAATCTGCGTGTACGAGAAAGAGCTTCTCGTATCAGACGAGTGGGTAGATGATGCAGTTTTTTATCTACGGCGTATCAGCAGGTAACATGTTTTATACAAGAGACTTTTTCATGAATCAGAATGCAAGCATGTTTGGTATTTCACTTATCATTCTCACTCTTATCGTAGCGGTGATACTGGGTTTCATGGCGGGACCAACTAGCCCGTTGACATGGCTTCTACTAATTGTACTGATTGCGATTCCTTTCCTGTACAGAAAATTTGCTGCTAAAGATTTTCTACCGTGGAAAGATGAATACAGTGTTGGTATTGAATCCATTGATCAGCAGCATAAAAAATTGATCAACCTGATCAATCAATTGCAAACAGCAGTGAAATATTCAACAGGTGAGGAGTTTGAACGTGAGGCGCTGGATGAACTGGTGAATTACACTAAGACTCACTTCACTTATGAAGAAGGCATAATGGAGCAGAATGGTTATCCTGGATTTGAGTCGCATAAATCGCAACATGTGAGAATGATCAAGAAGGTTGAAGAAGTGCTGGCCGAGTACGAAAATGAACCTGACAGCGCTATGAGTAATGCGGTAAATTATCTTAAGGAATGGCTAATTAATCACATCAATGGTACAGACAAAGAATATAGTAGCTTTCTGATTGGCAAGGGAGTGAAGTAAGTTTCAACGAGCTCTGCCTCGTTGTGAGTTGTTTTTGTGAAGACACTTTTTCTGCTGATGGTGCTTACGCAAAACGGGGCAGGTGATATCAATGCCTCTTTTGTGAATACAGAAACACTGGAACAGTGTCAGCAAAAAGCGCAGATGGTTGAAGGTGTTTTTTTAGCTTCAAATATTCCCGTCGTCGAGAGTCATTGCATCCAAAGCGAACTCAGATTTTCTGAATTCAACCATGCCTCAACATCCAGCATGATTCGAAATTTTTATCTCATCAAAGTTAATGGTGCGGAAGTTCAGCTTGCAAAAATGCAGGATTGGGCTGCGTGCATGGCGCAGGCAAAGCAGGCGTCGGAATCGGTCAGAGTTTATTGCAGTAGTTCTGTGCAGTCACTGGCTGAAGAATAAATACTCTGGTAGATAGAAACGGTAATTGCTGATCTGGCAGCGAGTACGGAGGCCGGGACTCACTGAGTCCCAGCCTCCGTGATAGATTTACATTTTGGCAAGTGATTTTATTTTCAGTTCATCATTGCTGGCGGGCAGGAAACTATAACTAGCGTAAATATCCTGTGCTTCTTTGCTGGCCAGATATTTTAGGAAACGCTGAGCATTTTCTTTATTACGTGCGCTGGTCATCGGGCCTATGGCGTAAGCTACTTTTTCCTGTTTATTAAAGGGAGCGGGTATGGCGACACCGTCAACACGACGACCTTCCCTTTTTGCATAGGCCACTTCGGTTGTCCAGACAATACCAGCATCGGCTTCACCATCTTCAATGCGTTGCGGCGTCTCTCGGTGGTGGCGTGATGTAAACCAGGTTTTGCCAGCAACGGCCCAGCAGCTCTTGCACTTTTGTCCGCCTGTTACTTTCTCGTGTAAGCCCAGGTCGCTTAGCATCTCGCTGCCATAGAATTTAAAAATGCCTTCAGTCAACGGGTTAGGGTGGGACTGCACGAGATCATCTCGCCCCAGGTCTTCAGGGCCTTTGATGTTTTTCGGATTACCTTTTGCGACCATGAGCTCAAGTTTGTTATGGACGTATATCATGTGTTCGTTCATCAGGCCTTTTGCATTGAGTTTTTTTAGATGATTGACGTCCACACTGGCATACAGATCCGGGTTCATTGCGGTCTTCTGGCCGTTAATTTCACCCTGTTCTAACAACTGTGTTTTCAGAATTTGTCCGGGTGGGATAGTTTCTACATATACTGTTTTAATATCGGCATTTTTGGACTGAAAGTCTTTAATCAGATCTTCCATAACCATGAACTGGTTTCCCGCGAGATACATAACTAAATCTGCATGATAGGAATCACTGATATTTCCGTATTTAATATCTCCATTAGAATAAAAAGTTCTGTAGTCATGATCTTGCCCGGCATCTTTTTCTTCAGCAAATGCCGGGGTAGTAAGAGTGCCTGTGATAACGACAAAGGCCACCGCGATTGATGATATCCCCATGTTATTTCCCCGTATTCAAGATAAATCGAAAATTGGTTTTTTATGCCTGCATCAAAGGCAGGTATTGATAGACGCTTGAAGCTGGCGATTTATTCCCGACTAATTGGTGCAGGGGAGATAACTGAATGGTTATGGGTGAATGATGTTTGTTACCAGGTTTAGCCCACAAGGCTAACAGGTGATACGAAAATGATCAGGTTGAAGCTAGCGCCATATCAGTGGCCCATATTGGCCAGAAGCCGCCCAGTAGCAACGCGCCAGTCACAGTGCATGAAATGCCCAGCTTTAGTTTCTGGGAATTCATCAGTAGAAAGCCACCATACATCAACCATCCCCAGGGGGTCATTAGTGACATCAGCAGGCCTTGAGGGAACATGCGAACAATGACTTCAATACTGTAAAGCTTTCCCGGTGATAACTGTTCAATGACATGCCAGCTGGCGGTGGAAAAAATCAGTGCAAGCACAGGACCTAATATCAGCCAGAGAAGGGTTGTTTTTATTTTGCTGTTGGGCATGATTTTTTTGTTCTAGATAGATTGTTAAATACGATAGGGTTGTTTTTTTCTGATGTTGTCTATCGTACTTTAATTTAACTTTTTGTGCTCTTTTATATCAGCGGTAGGTAGTTACCTGCCATATATTAGTCATCAGAATTAAGAAGGTATGCCCCTGCTTAGTGTGTCTGCATTAGAGATCTGCAGAATATGTATGCGCAGATATAGATCAGTTAATAAGAAGGAGACGTATTTAAAAATAAGAAAAAAGTTGATCTATATTAGTATTTTCTGTATGACAAATGCCAATATGTTGGCGTGGCATGTTAAATGTAAGGTATAGGTTAGTTTAGTTAATCATTGCCCATGTCTTTGGTTAGATAACAATAAAAGCAGTAATTGCATTAACGTAACATGCCGATATAATGATGCAAATGATTTTCGATTGACCCAATGGGAAGTGGAGCGAATGATGAAACATAAGATAATAAAAGTGGCCTCAATGATGGCTCTGGGTATCATGTTAAATGGTCTTGTAATGATCAATGTTTCTGCCGCGGATATAGGAAAGTTAGTGGAAGGTTGT
>JAOUNI010000003.1 GCA_029881035.1 Gammaproteobacteria bacterium
TTTGGCAGTCGCCGGTTTGAAGATTTTCAGAAGCATTTAGGTATTGCCCGCAATATCCTCACCACACGTCTCAATAAACTCTGTGATAAAGGCATTCTGGAACGTGCACCAATAAAAGAAGGTGCAAAAAGGCACGAATACAAACTCACGCTGATGGGGCGTGATCTGCACATTCTATTGATTGCATTAACTCAATGGGGTGATCGTTGGTTACAAACTGATGAGGGTGCGCCGGTAAAATTTGTTGAACGTGCCACAGGTGAAGAAATTGCTGATGTGGTCATTCTTAGCAAAGATGGGCGGGAAATTAAACCGCGTGATCTGGCTTTGATCCCGGGGCCGGGTGCAAGTTATGAAACAAGAGAGCGTTTGCGATTGTTATCGGTTGCCTGGGAAAATCAAAAAAAATAAATTAAAGATATCCGTGGAAGCAGAAATTTATCTACCCCCGATTGTTCCCTGTATTTATAAAAAATAACTCGACAACGAGCATTATATGGCTGAGCCATTCAAGAATTTATTAAATAAAAAAGTGATTGAAGGTATAGCCGGACATTTTAAAAAACAGTGGGTTGATTTTGATGTCAATGGATTTGTGACAATGGCAACTAAAAATCTGGACACACTTGAATTAAAAGCTCGTACAGATCGTATTGCCGAGACCATGGCCGAGTATCTTCCTGCAGATTTTGAACAAGCGGGTAACATCATGTTAGCCAGTCTGGGTTCTCCATTAGTAAATGATCTTTCTGCGGGTAAGATTGATGACGAGGGTATCGCCGGTTGGGCTATTATGCCGATGACGCATTATGTGGGATTGCATGGTCATAATCACTTTGATTTATCGATGATGTTGTTCAAGGAAATGACACGGCGAGCATCTGCAGAATTTGGTATTCGTTTTTTTCTACTGAAATCACCTGTAAAAACATTATCAGTTTTGAAAGGCTGGACAAAAGATAAGGATCGACATGTACGCCGATTAGTATCTGAAGGTATCAGACCCCGACTGCCCTGGTCGATGAACTTGCCGCTATTTATCAAAGATCCTTCACCTGTGATAGAAATACTGGAATTGCTCAAAGATGATAATGAAGAATATGTGCGGCGTTCGGTTGCAAATAACTTAAATGATATTGCTAAAGATCATCCTGATCTTGTAGCAGAAATAGCTGCGCGATGGCTGCAGGACGCAAGTCAATCGAGGAAAAAATTAATTCGTCATGCCTGTCGTACATTGATTAAAAACGGACATAAAAAAACATTAGCAGTGTTGGGTTATAAACCGGCTAAAATCAAGCAGGTCAGTATTGATATGCTGACACCGGTAGTTATGTTTGGTGATGCTTTAGAGTTTACGTTGTCAATGTGTTCGAATGCTAAGAGTGATCAGGCATTGATGATTGATTACATCATTCATCATCAGAAGGCTAATGGATCAACTTCACCGAAGGTGTTTAAATGGCGTACTACAACACTACCGGAAAACAAGGTGCTTCGCTCAACAAAAAGACATGTCATCAAAAAAATTACCACACGTGTGTACTATCCCGGAGTGCATAGGGTAGAAGTAATGATCAACGGCGTTCCCATGGCTGCGGCTGATTTTTTGTTAGTGATGCAGTAGCACTATAAATGATGAAAGCGTTTTTTAATGGCCTGTTCTTATTAATCATTCTTTATTCAGTTAATGCAACTTCAAAAGATGCAGAATGGCAACTGGGTGCAGGTTTGGCTAGCTTTAATTTAAATTTATATCCTGGCTCTGCAGATAAAAAAGATTATATTCTGCCTGTTCCTTACTTTACTCTAGTGACAGACAAGCTTGAGATTGATCGTGGAATTCGAGGTTTTCTTTTTAAGTCTGATCGCATCGTGTTGGACGTGAGTGCTGATTTTGGTGTGCCGGTAGATAGTGATGATAGCCGAGCACGTGTCGGCATGCCTGACCTTGACACTATATTGCAGGTCGGCCCGTCATTAGAGTATTTATTTACAAATCTTAGAAGAGATATGGTGGATGTCCGTTTTGAATTACCGTTAAGGGCAGCTATCGCTTCAGATATTAAACACACCAGCAATGAAGGCTGGTTATTGGAGCCACGTTTCAGTATAGAAAAACGAAGAATGCTGAAGTCAGGTCTGGCGATGAAATTCACTCTAGGAGTTAAATACGGTACACGTGATTTCCATGCCTATTATTATGATGTGGCACCGGGCTTTTCTACAGCTTCGCGGCCTGCCTATGTATCAGAAAAAGGCTATGGTGGTTCATTCGCTAGTTTACGAGCTAGCTGGCGTGAGGGTGACTGGATCTGGTGGACATTTTTACGCTACCAGAACTTAAATGGCGCTGTCTTTGAAGACAGCCCTTTAGTCGAACAGAAGGGCTATTACCTGATTGGTGTGGGTTTTGCGTGGGTGTTTGCGCAGAACTTGTGAGGTGGTGATTCTTCATGAGTTGGTGAGTGGCTATAACAGTGTTTTCTAATATTGCGATCTGTCTGGAATATATAACCGTCCATATATATTGTTGCTATTTGTTGAAATTCCTAGACGGTTCATTTGTATAATTGACAGTCTTTGGATAAACATGGAAAACATTGTATATGGCACTCGGTGAAAATATAACTTGATTATATTAAGTTTTCTAATCAATTAAAAACAAACATGAAGTCATCTAACTTTGTATTTTTAAATCGAGAATCATTGCCGGCAATCGCTGTTATTCTATCTATGGTATTTTGGCTGATAGATGCTGTAATTGATGTACTGTATTTTGAGGAAAATGAAACTCTTGTAGAAAGCCTCATATTTCCCGATGCCATTGAATTATGGATGAGATTGTTGGTTGTTTTTTTGTTAATTTCATTTTCATATTATTCAAAATATTTATTAATATCGCATATAAACATCTCCAACGAGCTGACAGAATATAAAAACAAGCTGGAAGATCTTGTTAATGAACGAACTGAGGAATTGAAGGTTAAAAATGGACAGCTTGAAAAAGAAATCAAGATAAGAAAAGATGCAGAAGAAAGGCTTGGGGTATTGGTCATTACAGACCCCCTAACGTTGTTATATAACAGAAGAAAATTCAATGAAATATTGAGTTATGAAATTGCCAGAGATCGACGTTATAAAAGTGGATTGTCACTAATTTTTTTTGATATTGATTATTTTAAAAAAGTTAATGATACCTATGGCCATGAAGTTGGCGATAAGGTACTAAAACAATTTTCTACAATAATTAAAGAATCGATCCGAGATTCCGATTTGTTTGCACGCTGGGGTGGAGAAGAATTTGTTTTATTAATCTCAGACAGTGATCCAGAAAAAGCGCGGTCAATTGCAGAGAAAACCCGACATTTGATTGAAAATACAGAATTTGAGACAGTAGGAAAGATTACAGCGAGTTTTGGTGTTGCCAGTTTGATGGGCGATGATGATGAAAGAACACTGATTAATCGTGCAGATAATGCGTTATACCTGGCAAAAGAAAACGGAAGAAATCTTGTCGTCGTTGCAGACGATTAAGTTTTATTCAGAAAACAGAAATGTAAAGCCTGGATAATTCAGGTTTGTTTCTTAAACATTAAAATATTACATTTCGTGTAGCATTACATTGTCCTGGAATGTTATCCCAAATTCTTGCAAACTTATTGTCAGTATCTATGATGTTTAAGGATTGTCAGGATCTGCAGAACCGGCCTGCTCCCAAATACCATAAACACATTTCAGTAGTGAAGTTCCGCTTTTGATGTATGTGCCAGTTGGGAAACTTCGATTGTTAAAATAACAAACAGGCTCACCGGGCATTTCCTGGCGTAACACTTCGGATTCACTGCTGTTTTCATCTGCGATGGGGGAAGTGTTTAACTCAGGGTCAGGCGCGCCGACATCCTGGGTGTGTTTGAGTTCAGTCATGATTTGATCTCCTGGTTAAAATTGAAACATTAGCCACCAGAATTAGTTACGGAGAATTTAATTCTTACTCCACCAGTGGTTTTTATGTTCCTTGTTAAGTTGACGTAATTGCTCATAAAGTTCACGTTCCTTTTCAGTGATCTTCTGTGGAATGTTAATCATTATACGGATTTTTAAATCACCCCTGCCGATGTTATTCATCACAGGTAAGCCTTTGCCGCGTAAGCGCAAAATTTCATCCTGTTGTGTTCCGGGCGGTACTTTTACCGTAATATTTTTATCCAGTGTCGGAATGTCAAGTTGAGTCCCTAATACTGCATCAGTCACATTAATTGCTCTTGTACACCAAAGATCCGCGCCGGATCTTTGAAAACGATTATCGTGTTCTGTTGTAACAATTACATAAAGATCACCTGGTTTGCCACTGGTTGTTGGTGAGGGCATACCATGGCCTGGGATACGTAATGCCATGCCATCTTCAGCACCTTTGGGTATTTTAATTTTGAGTGATTCTTCTTTGTCCAGCTGGCCCGTGCCGTGACATTTTTTGCATGGTTTATCAATGAAAATTCCCTGGCCATGACAGGTAGGGCATACGCTGATTTGTTGAAATACCATCTGGCTTTTGTCTTTGGATGTTTTTTTTGAAATCACCTGCTGACCAGTACCACCGCAGGCTTCACACTTTCTTGGCTTGCTGCCGGCTTCCGCTCCAGATCCCTGACAGGCTGAACAGGTGATCGGATGATTCAGGCGAATGGACTGCTCACTGCCATTATTAATGGCATCCAGACTGACTCGTACTTGTACTTCAATGTCACGGCCCTTTTCCGGGCCTCGTCGTTGGTGGCGAAAAAAACGGTCAAAAATTTCACCGTCACTCCCTCCGAATTCAAAACCAAAATCCATGCCGCCGAAAATGTCATCAAAATTCATGCCACCGAACAGGTCTTCCGCGGAAAAATCAGCAACGCCTGCAAAACCACCGGAGTCATATTTGGCACGTTTTTCAGGATCAGAAAGTATGGCGTAGGCCTCAGCTATTTCCTTGAACTTTTCCTCAGCATCAGCAGCCTTGTTGCGATCTGGATGAAACTTCAAAGCCAGTTGTCGAAAAGCATTTTTAATGGCTTTCTGGTCTGCATCACGAGCAACACCTAAAACTTCATAATAGTCACGTTGGCTTATGGCCATAGTGTTGACAGACCTCAGGGTGTCTCTTCATAGTCGGCATCAACCACGTTTTCGTGGTTGCCCGTAGTCGCCCGCCCGCTCGGAATGTCATCGGCTTTTCGTTCTTTGTAGACACCCGACCCCGGTTGCTGAGAATAAACCGCTATGCCCGCTTCTTTCACCACCTCGGTGAGTTTTTCGGCTTTTTCACTGGCCAGTCGCGCATCTTTACTGTTAATTGCTTCCCGGGTTTCGTGCATGGCGGTCTGCAGTTTGTTACGCATTTCTTCGGTGAGTTTGTCGCTAAAGTCAGCCAGTAGTTTTTCCGCCTGATAACAGACACTATCAGCGGTATTTAATTTGTCAGCTTCTTCACGACGCTGTTTGTCTGCTTCGGCATATTGTTCTGCATCTTTGATCATGCGTTCTTTTTCCGCTTCCGGCAGGCGCGTCGAGCCGCTGATAGTGATGGACTGTGATTTGCCGGTGGCCTGATCTTTGGCGGTGACATTGAGAATGCCGTTGGCATCAATGTCAAATGTGACATCCACTTTGGGGATGCCACGCGGCGCTGGCACCAGGCCTTCGAGATTGAATTCACCAAGGCTGGTGTTGTCGCTCGACATTGGCCGCTCGCCCTGAAAAACATGGATGGTGACAGCGGTTTGCATATCGGCGGCCGTGGTAAATGTTTCGGTATGTTTAACCGGGATAGGAGTGTTGCGAGAAATTAGTGAGGTCGCCACGCCACCCAGTGTTTCTACTCCTAGCGTTAATGGCGTGACATCGACCAGAACAATATCACCGACTTCGCCGCTGAGCACGCCAGCCTGAATAGCAGCACCGCTGGCCACACACTCCATAGGGTCGACACCCATTTCAGCTTTGCGCCCAAATATATCTTCAAAAAATTGGCGCACCGCAGGCATGCGTGTAGGGCCGCCGACAAAAACGATGCGGTCAATGTTAGTAGGCGTAACACCAGCATCTTTTAATGCCTGATCGATCGGGTCACGACAACGTTCGATGACTTCTCTAACCTGGCGTTCAAGTTCGGTTCGATTGAGATCCATTTCCAGGTGTTGTGGCTCGCCGCCCGAGGCTGACAGGTAGGGCAGGCTAATGTGTGTACTGGTGCTGGTGGAGAGTTCAATCTTGGCAATTTCTGCCGCTTCCCTGAGTCGCGCCATGGCTTTGATATCGTGTTTGATATCAATACCAGATTCATTACGGAAACGTTCGGCCAGATAATCAAGTAGCTTCTGATCCATGTCAGTGCCGCCCAGTTGGGTGTCGCCACTGGTGGCTTTGACTTCAAACACGCCTTTGCCAAACTCCATAATGGTGACATCAAGTGTGCCACCACCAAAGTCGATAACTGCAATTTGCAACTCTTCTCCGATTCGGTCAAGACCGTAGGCCAGTGAAGCGGCGGTTGGTTCATTCACCAGCCTTGTCACTTCGATGCCGGCAATATGGCAGGCATCCTTGGTAGCACTGCGCTGGTTATCGTCAAAGTACGCGGGTACAGTGACTACGGCTTTTTCGACTTTTTCGCCGAGAAAAGCTTCAGCGTCACGTTTAATTTTTTGTAGTAGAAAAGCAGATAATTGTTCTGGGGTGAAGTCTTTACCGCGCAGGGTGATTTTTTCACGCCGCCCCATTTTACGTTTGAAGCCAGAGGTGGTACCGTCCGGATTTGCCGATGCCTGCCGGCGTGCTGCCTCACCGGTCAAGGTCTGGCCGTCCTGAGTGATGGCTACATAGCTCGGAAAGGCTTTGCCTCCCATGCTGATACCTTCAGCGCTGGGGATGATGACCGGGCGACCACCGCGTAATACTGCAGCAGCAGAGTTTGAAGTTCCTAAATCTATGCCGATAATAGCCATAACATACCTCCTGATAACTCAAGATCGGATCCAATTAGTTACGGTGTTACACTTATAGATGTAACATCAGGCTGGACAGATAATCACTACAATATGGCCAGTAAAACTATTAAATTTGATTCATATCAACAGGGAGTGAATGACGCAATGACTGGATTAGAATAAAGAAAAAATAAATCCTGTTTCTATCATCTAACCAGTAACAAAGGACATTTCAGTGTATTAAGCATTTCTCTTATTTCTTTGCTCTGCTTAATCAACGCATCCTCCAGAGGTAGAATCACTAAGCCTGTTTTTTGTTTTCCTATCAGTGAAACAATATTTAAAATGTTATATGAATCGATGTGCTGACAATCTACTTTGATGTTATCAATGGATAACTGTTGTTTGATCAGCGCTTCACAATCGTTATTTAAGGCTAATACTTTAAGCTCATGCAAATCGCCTTTGCCAGCCAGTAATTTAACAATATAAGCTGATTTTTGTGCCTGTTTCGATCCATCGTAGAGCATTACGGCCGGGTTAATTAGGTCATCTAATCTGGCATGTTGACCGGGTTTAAGTGAGGAATATTTTTCCGGCAGAATAACTACGATCTGGAAGTTATAAGACTCACTTAGTGCGGTCTCTATTCTGGAGCCTTTTGCGGTTCTGAAAGAACAGGCAACATTGGCTAACTGCGAAAAATCCTGAATAATTTTGCGCAATGTTTCAGCATGTTGTTTTAGATGCCGGGCTATCTGTTCGCTATTCAAGTTTCTAGTATGGGCGGTAGGAAAGGTGATTTCACGACTGAAGGGCAAATTGGCAATTTGTTGCAAGTCGGAATCTTCGGTAAAAAGCCCACATAGTTCTGCATTGAGTTGTGATGCCAGTTTAACCAGAGACTCGATAAGCGAAGATCCATCTCCGTCAAAGTTCAGGCTGACCAGCATCCGATCTGTATTTTTTTTAATCTCGTTGCTCATCATCGTCATCGGATTTAGATTGTTTAGAAAATTTCTGACGTTTACGATTCATCTCAATCAGTTGTTTTTGTACTCTGCCATTGATTGAGTCATCAGGAAAGATTCCTTTGTCATCAGATTCACCAGCCGTATTTCCAGTCAGTAATTCCATGACCTGATCAATTCGCTCAACTGCGTAAACGTTAAATTGCCCATTCTTTACCGCTTCAACGACATCTTTACGCAGCATCAGATGTTTGACATTGGCTGCTGGAATAATCACACCCTGCTTTCCAGTTAATGTTCGGGCCTGACAGATATCAAAAAATCCTTCTATTTTTTCGTTAACACCACCAATCGCCTGAACCTGGCCAAGCTGATTAACTGAACCGGTGATGGCAAACGACTGGTCAATGGGTAATTTCGATAAAGCGGAAAGCAGTGCACATAACTCGGCTACTGATGCGCTATCACCTTCGACCATGCCATAGGACTGTTCAAAGACCAGGCTGGCGGAAAGTGACAATGGTTGATCCTGGACATAATGATTGGCGAGATATGATGACAGGATTAAAACGCCTTTTGAATGTATGGAGCCGCCCAGATCAGATTCTCTTTCTATATCTATCACCTTGCCCGAGCCTAATCTTGCTGTGGCGGTGATTCTTGATGGTCGGCCAAAGGCGTAATCACCTAACTGGATGATAGACAGACCATTGACCTGTGCAATTTTTCCGCCCTCTGTTTCGAGCAGATAGTTGCCACGTAAAACCTGTTCATGAACACGTTCACGAATTTGATCGAGACGTCGAATACGAGTATCGAGTGCATGTTGAACATCATCTCGGCAAACAACCTGATGCCCGGATTCGCCAGACCAGTAATCGGCCTCTCTTAGTACATCAATAAGATCGCCTTTATGCAGAGATAATTTTTCTGCATCCTGGGCTTCTCGGGCCGAGTTCTCAATGACTAATGCAACTGCGCCCTGATCAAAAGGTTTAAATTTTTTTTCTCGCTGTAGTTCTGCAATCATTTGTGAAAAAAGAAGAGTGTTATTGGTGTTTCGATCAATATCCTCTGAAAAATCAGCAGCTACCTTGAATAATTGATTGAACTCGGGGTCGTATTTTTTAAGCAGATAATATAACCATCGGTCGCCAGTGATAATGACTTTAATATCGATGGGTATCGGTTCTGGCTCTAATGATATGGTGCTGGAGATACTCAGCATTTTTTCCAGAGACTCTATGCGTACATCATGAGAACGTAAGGCACGTTTCAAACCCTCCCATGCAAATGGTGATGTCAGTACCCGGCGCGCATCGAAGATAAGAAATCCGCCATTAGCTCGATGCAAAGCACCGGCTTTTATTAAGGTGAAATCTGTTAACAGTGTACCAAATTGGGCGAGGTGCTCTATACGGCCCATTAAATTATTATAAGTTGGATTGTCTTCATAGATGACGGGTGCACCTTCAGTGGCGCTATTATCAACCAGGACATTAACCTGGAATCGTGAGAACGATGGTTTTTGTTTTTTAATGCCAATCATGGCAAGACTGGCAGCGGTGTAATCATCGCTTTCCTGATGCCTGAAAGCATCGACGTCTTCGATGATGGCATTCTTGATGTCATCGATATAACTAATGGCTTCAGGCAGGTCATTATATTTGAGGCGTAATTCATCAATAAACTGCTCGACGGTTAATTGTGAAATTTCGCGATCAAGTACTTTGATTTTGTTTCTTGCCTCACGTGCCCAGATTGGCAATTTACGTATAGCTGCACTGACATCCTTCTCCATGGCATTAATCTTCTCTTTTATTTCAGTCTGCTCTTTTTCTGATAATTTATCAAAATCATCCGGGGTAATAATTTTTCCATCTTTCATGGGGCCGAGCGTATAGCCACCCGGAGTACGTATTAAGGCAATGTTCTCGCTTTCAGATTTTTCAGCTAATTTTACAAATGTGGTCTCTTTGGTTGTTTCTAATTCATCGTTGATTTCTTTCACGCGGGCATTATATTCATCAGTCTCGAAAGCTGAAGGAATTGCACTCAGCAAGTCATCAATAAGATGCTGCATGTCATCACGTAATTTGCAGCCATAACCAGCGGGTAATTTTAAAATTTTTGGTTTATGTGGTGTTTCAAAATTATTGACGTAACACCAGTCGCTCGGTTTCTGTAAGTCTACGGCTCTGGCTTTTAGCAGCTGATTGACTACAGTTTGTTTGCCCAGTCCAGTTGATCCTGAAACAAATAAATTATAACCGTCATGGTTAATTCCGGTGCCGAATTTTAACGCACCAATAGCACGATCCTGACCGACAATTTCTCTGGAGTCTTCCAGATCATCGGTGGTGTTGAAATTCAGTGTGGACAAATCACATGCGTGATAAAGAACTTCGGGGCTTAATGATAAATTATTGTCCTTCATAATTTTCGACCACGTGTACAAGTGATTCATTCAATTAAAAACTTACATATTAAGTATGCTCCCATTTAACGTAATTAAAAGGGGATATGTTTTTTATTTATTATAAAAAAATCTGGTGTGTGGTTTTTTTATGAAGTAAGCGCACTAATCTATTCAATGTAAAATGATCACCTATAAGTTAAATTTATAATGATCAAATGCTTATAGATCTAATTTATAGTTATATAGGTGATTACCTGACAATCACTTTATCTGCGTTAAAAATTGTTTGGCAGTTCGGAGAAAAATAACTGTGACTAAATACGTTTTTTTTAAATGATTTATTAATATTGTGTATATATGATCCAGGTCATAATGCAGGGAATTAGTGGGTATCCAATATACTAATAAGGTGGTGTAATTTTTCATTAAATGAGACTAAAGGAGGATTGATGATGGCTATAGAACACAAAAAAGAGATTTCCAAAACATCTGGCGAAAAAGGCGAACATATGAACGCATTGAGTCGCTTCGATGATTTTGATCGTATGTTTGATGAGTTCTTTCCAAGAGGCTGGATGCGTCCATTTAGTTTTTCTCGTCCATCATGGAGTCACTTGCCGGCACCGTTTGAAGGTAGAACACCCAGTGTCGATGTAGTTGATCGTGATAACGAAATCTTTGTTAAAGCAGAGCTTCCGGGGGTTGATAAAAATGATCTTGAAGTCACCCTGACGGGGAATTCAGTCACTATTAAGGGCTCTACCAAGGCAGAAGAAAAAGAGGAAGAAGGTGATTATCATCGCTGTGAGATTTCTCAGGGATCTTTTTTGAGAACTGTTTCGTTGCCCAGTGAAGTGGATACCGATAAGGCCAAGGCCAGGTTTAAACATGGCGTTTTAAAATTAACCATTCCCAAAGTTAAAAAATCGACGCATAAGACCGTTAAAGTGGAATAACTGAGAGCACTACTTCTGTTTTTACAGGAGTAGTGTTTTGTTGTCGATGTGATTGTTCCTGCTTAATGAGGCAAGGTTAACATAGGAGGAGAAAGGTGGTGGGTTGGCAGTTATTCCGCATACTTTCATTGGCCATTATTGTCAGTTTTTTTGCTCATGCACAGGATAGTGGCATTGAGGGACTTCGACAAAGTGGCAAGGCTTTTTCTTCGGTAGCTAAACTGGTTTCGCCCTCGGTTGTTTTTATCCAGGTCGAAGCTAGTACGAGTGTTCATCATCCGGGTTCTTTCCCTTTTCCTTTCGATGACGACTTTTTTAAGCGTTTTTTTGGCGATTCTTTCCCCGGACTGCCGCCACGTAACGAATCCCCTCCGGATCAGTATCATACACAAAGTCAGGGATCTGGATTTGTGTTCAGAGTGAAAGACGGTCTGTTAAATGATAAGACCTATATCATGACTAATAACCATGTTGTCGAGGGTGCAGATAAAGTCAGTGTTAAATTCAAGGATGGTTATCAATATGAGGCTGAAATTACCGGACGTGATCCGCAATCTGATATTGCTGTTATAGAAATCGATACAGATAAAAGACAGGCATTGCAACTGGGTGACTCGTCAAAACTGGATGTAGGTGAATGGGTAATTGCTATCGGCAATCCTTTTGGGCTGAGTCATACGCTCACCGTCGGCGTGGTAAGTGCTACTGGTCGCACCAGTGTGGGTATTAATGACTACGAAGATTTCATCCAGACCGATGCCGCTATTAATCCGGGTAATTCAGGTGGGCCACTGGTCAATCTGGATGGTGAAGTGGTCGGTATGAATACGGCTATTTTTACCCGTACGGGTGGTTACATGGGCATAGGTTTTGCTATTCCGATTAATATGGCAAAAGAAATTGCTAATCAACTTATCGATAAAGGCGAAGTTTCGCGCGGCTATCTGGGTATCTCCATCCAGACGCTAACGGCAGAACTGGCGAAGGCTTTCGGCATTGAGCAGAACCAGGGGATTCTTATTGCCGAGGTCATCGAGGATTCAGCAGCGGCCAAAGCTGGTTTGTTACAGGGCGATGTCATTATCTCTTTTCGTGATAAACCTGTTACAGATGTAGGCACATTCCGTAATCAGATTTCGATGACACCGCCTGGCCAACGTGAGAAGCTGACCGTACTTCGTGATGGTAAGCAGCGTGATTTTGTGGTTACCATTGGCACACGCTCTGATGAAATCGTCATCGCTAAAGAACCGACTCAGAGCGCCAGTCAACTCGGCCTCACGGTGCAAACATTGACCGCCGATCTGGCAAAACAATTTAATGCCAAGGCCGGTGAAGGCGTTGTCGTGACCGAAGTTAAACGTGGCTCAGTGGCAGCGCTCGCGGGTATTAATACAGGTACTATCATTTTGCAGATTAATCGCAAGCCAGTTAAAACTGCAAATGAATTTAGCCGTGAAATCAATAAAGCAGATAAAGATAAAGGTGTGCTGTTGCTGATTCGTTCCGGGGACATGCAACGCTATGTATTGCTGAGCTGGTAAACGGTTTTGTCTGTTAACTTAATTTTTTTAAACACTCAAAATAGGCCATTTCATCAGGCATAACGTTATTCCTCTGTGCCAGCCATAAAGCCTCTCCTAGACATTCCATCATGGCGTGCTCGGCTTCATGCGCTGAACCCTGTTTCATAATGATGGCCTGATAAAGTGCCTTTATGCCAGTTGGACGGTCGGTACTGATCTGTTCGTGCAGGGCGATGTGCATGCTCATGTGCAGGAAGGGGTTTGTTTCACCGTGTTCAGGTGTGTAGTCTTTATTGAGTGCGGCTTGATTTTCTAACAGTGCATGATATTCGGGATGCAACTCAATAGTGTGGGCGATAATTTGCTGCATGGCATCCATTGGCGTTTTTTCCCGGTGTGCTTTCCAGCAGTCGAAAAAAACTTTACGCATTTGATCTCTGTTCTGGTTAAACATTATTCGGCTTTATCCTTGTATTCACAGAGGTCTTCGATTACGCAGGAACCACAGCGGGGTTTACGTGCGACACAGGTATATCGTCCATGCAGAATAAGCCAGTGATGTGCATCTTTGATAAATTCTTTGGGGACAAATTTCATTAATTTTTTTTCAACCTCGAGTACGTTTTTTCCGGGTGCTATTTTAGTACGATTGGCAACGCGGAAGATGTGGGTATCGACGGCAATGGTATGATGACCAAAGGCGGTGTTGCGTACCACGTTGGCCGTTTTTCTGCCGACACCGGGCAGGGCTTCAAGTTGTTGTTGCTGGTGCGGTACTTCACTGTTGTATTCATTCTGCAAAATTTTACAGGTTTTAATGATATTTGCCGCTTTGGTGTTGAACAGGCCAATGGTACGGATGTATTTTTTCAGGCCGTTTTCACCGAGCTGGTAAATCGCTGCTGGTGTATTGGCGACCGGGAACAATTTTTTGGTGGCTTTGTTGACACTGACATCGGTCGCCTGTGCGGAAAGAATCACGGCAATCAGCAATTCAAAAGGATTCGAATAATTGAGTTCGGTGGTTGGGTCAGGATTGTTGTTTTTGAGGCGTGAGAAAATCTCAAAGCGTTTCTGGGCATTCATTCGCTATGGGTTTACTGTACCGCAACTTCAGCCGGTTTTACCGGTGGACTGACTCTGATAGTCTGTTTGCTTTTATGTTTTTCGATACTGTTTTTGATGGCGATTAACAGTCCCAGTCCGATGAATGCACCGGGTGGCAGAATGGCGAGCAGGAAGCCAGGGTAATCTTTAATCAGGGTGAATTCCAGACCTTCGGCGGCGGAACCGAACATTAAGTGAGCGTTAGCAAACAGCGTGCCCTGGCCAATCAATTCACGCAGACCTCCTAGTAGTACCAGCACCAGCAAGAAACCTAAACCCATCATAAAACCATCAAGGGCAGAATCGAGTACTGAGTTTCTGGAAGCAAAAGCTTCTGCGCGGGCAATGATGGAACAGTTGGTGACGATCAGCGGAATAAAAATACCCAGCACCAGAAACAGTTCATGGAACCATGCGTTCATTGCCAGTTCTATCGCGGTGACAATGGAAGCGATAATTAATACAAAAATAGGGATGCGAACTTCAGGGCGTGTCCAGTGGCGGATGATGGAAACAAAACTATTGGACAATACCAGTGTCATTAACGTCGCGAGGCCGAGACCCAGACCATTGATCAGGCTTGAGGTGACCGCCAGCAGAGGACACAGGCCCAGCAGTTGCACCAGTGCGACATTGTTGGTCCACAGACCGTTTTTAACGATTGTTTGCTGTTCGCTTGTCATGTTTATTCAGACCTCTGCCCTTCAGTGTCAGAACCTGGGTTTATGTCGCTGTGTTGTTCGTAATTCTCTTTGTTTTTGTCGTCATCAGGCAATAAAATCTTTTTGTTAGCTTTGAAGTATATCAAAGCTGCGTGCACGGCTTTCACCACTGCGCGTGGTGTTATGGTAGCGCCGGTGAATTGATCGAACTCTCCACCATCGCGCTTTACTTTCCACTGTTTATCGGTCAGTTTATCGAGTGATTTACCGGTAAAACTCAGGATCCAGTCAGAACGTTTGGCTTCGATGGCATCACCCAGACCGGGTGTTTCGCGGTGTTTAACAACACGTACTCCGGCGAGATTGCCATCATGGTAAATACCGACAAGCAGGTGAATTGAGCCGTTGTAACCATTGGGGGCGATGGCTGAGAATACCACAGCAACATTTTTACCCTGTTTTTTTGCGCGATAGGCAATAGAGGTTTCAGTGGTACCCAGATTTTGATCAGCAGCCAATTCAAGGGTGCTGGCAAGTAGATCGTTATCGTAACTGGATGCCGGTACAATGTGGTTGAGTTCTCTGAGCAGAGTTAATTCTTCATTTTTTTTGATGGTGTCGTATGTGCGGTCATAAATAAAGCCGACCAGTGCTGCACCGATAACGGCAAACAGCATCAGTAATAAAGCAGTAGTGGCGACCTGTTTATGAATATTCATTATTCAGTATCTGCCTTACCGTAAGTTTTTGGTTGCGTGTAATAGTCGAGTAGTGGTACAGCCATATTCATCAGTATGATGGCAAAGGCGATGCCATCGGGGTAGCCTCCCCAGGTTCTAATGGTATAAACCAGTACGCCAATACCAGCACCATAAATCCACCGGCCTCGGGGTGTGGTGCTGGCTGAAACGGGATCGGTGGCGATAAAAAAAGCGCATAACATAGTACCACCGCTGAACAGATGAAATAAGGCGGAGGGATAGGTGGCGTAATCACTGACCGAAAAAAAGTTAGAAATAAGCAACAGTGACAGTAGGAAAGAAACCGGGATGCGCCAGTCGATGACTTTCATTTTGATCATCCACAGGCCACCGAGTAGAAATAACAGGTTAATCCATTGCCAGCCTTTACCGCTGATGTTACTGAATAGAGTACCGTATACTTTATGGTGACGTGTACTGGTGATGTCATTTTCAAGACCAATCTGAGTTTTCAGTGTGTCCATGGGCGTGGCCATGGTGATACTGTCGATGCTACTTTGATCCGGTAAAGCACCGTAAAAAATAACACTGAAGGTATCACTGAAACTGAGCCAGTGATCGACAGCGCCGAGTGGTGCTGTCCAGTAAGTCATTTCACGTGGAAACGAAATCATGACCACGATATAACCGACCATAGCCGGGTTAAACAGGTTGAAGCCAAGGCCGCCATAAAGTTGTTTGGCAATGACAATCGCAAAAATTGAAGCAATCACGGTCAGCCACCAGGGTACCAATGGTGGTAATGCCAGTGCTAACAGGCAGGCAGTGATGAGTGCGCTGCCATCTTTAAGTGAGACTTTGATGGGACGGTTTCTGAGTTTGAGTACCAGTGCTTCGCTGAACAGGCAGATGATTGCGGTAATGGCCAGGTTGATTAATACGCCCCAGCCAAAGAAATAGATGGCTGCTAATGTGCCTGGAATTAGCGCGTACAACACCTGATACATGATTGTGTGCACACTCGCCTGTGCACTAATAAAAGGAGAGCTGGCTTTACGAAATAACATTTTGTTTTATTCCTGCGTCATCGACTTTTAAAAAAACAAAAAACCGACTCAGTAATGATTTTTCTGAGTGTGGACTATTCATGATTTTTTTTCTTCATTGCCTGACGGCGTTGATCGGCTTCTTTGATCTGGCGTAGCTGTTCGGCAGTGAGGTTGTCTGTATTTTTGGGTGTGATTGCCTGCGTTTCTTTTTTCTGCTTAACACGTGCCAGTGCTTCGGCGATAGCAGCTTTTTTTAGATTAATTTCATTTTCTTCAGGTCTGCCTTTTTTAGTGTTGAGCATTTCACGTTTTTGACGCAGACGTTCCTCACGTTCCCGTTTCTGCTGTTCCAGACGGAATTGACGTGCTTCGTGACGCTTCCGGGCGGCGTTTGATTTTTTTAGATCAGCTTCCAGTTCCCAGATTTTTGATTTGGCGCTGCGATAATATTGCACTAGCGGTATCTGACTGGGGCAAACGTAGGAACAGCAACCACATTCGATACAGTCGAATAAATGGTACTCGGAGGCACGCTCAAAGTTGTTAGTGCTGGCGTACCAGTACAGCTGTTGTGGTAAAAGTTTGGCCGGACACACTTCTACGCATTTAGCGCAACGAATGCAGGGCAGGTGCGCTTCGGTATTAGCAGGATGAATTTCATTATTACTGGTCACCAGCAGGCAGTTGGTGGCTTTGACCACAGGCAAATGATCACTGTGTATGCTGTAACCCATCATCGGCCCGCCCATAATCATGCAGCTGGCGTTGTCGTTGTAACCACCACATTGAGTTACGCAGTCGGCAATGTAAGTGCCAATCGGTACTTCCATATTCTGTGGCTGTTTAACGCCATTGCCGGTGATGCTGACGACGCGTGAAATCAACGGCTCGTCTTTAAATACCGCCTGGTGAATGGCGTAGGCGGTGCCGACATTATGGCAGAGTAGGTCGATATCGGCAGGCAGGCCATTAATGGGTACTTCTTTGCCAGTGATAATTTTTATTAACTGTTTTTCACTGCCACTGGGATATTTGGTGGGTATGATCTGTAAGTGAAAGAAGCCAGTACTGTCTTCATCGATAGCTGCTTGTATGGCGGCAATGGCTTCGGGTTTGTTGTCTTCAATCGCGACTATGCATTCACGTGCTTTAATGATGTGGCCGATGATGTCTGCACCTGAAATAATTTCCCGGGCACGTTCCTGCATCAGTTTGTCATCGCAGGTGATATAAGGTTCACATTCAACACCGTTGAGAATCAAGGTCCTGATGTTGGTTTCAGTTTGTTTAATGGCAGCTGGGAAAACCGCACCACCCAGACCAACGATGCCTGCATTGCGCACGATATTACGCAGGTCGTGAGAATTCATTTGATGATAGTTTTCAGCAACCGGATTTCTTCTTATCCATTCATCCTGAAAATCATTTTCGATAATGATGCAGTCGGTTTCCATGCCGGAGGGATGAGGTACAGCGTGTTTACCAATTTCAATCACGGTGCCGGAGACGGGAGAATGAATCGGTGCACTGATCAGTATTTTTGTGGTTGCCAGCATCTGACCTTTTAAAACGCGCTGACCTTTTTCGACAATGATGTCACCGGCAGCGCCGATATGTTGTTGTACCGGAATAACGTATCGGTTTTGTGGTTTACAGGTTGCGATGGGGCTCTGGTTGGAGATCTGTTTATGCCCATCCAGACGCAGGCCACCGTGAAAAAGATAGAGTTTTGTTGTTGAGCTCATGGTGCGCCTAGCCTGCCTTAGGTGCTGCATGGCCGCCGTCCGGCTCGGGCCATTTCCAGGTGTTTATGTTTTGTTCAATCGGAACAATATGAATACAATCAACCGGACAGGGAGGGATGCATAAATTACAGCCGGTACATTCTGATGCAATGACGGTGTGCATTTGTTTGGCAGCACCTAATATGGCATCAACCGGGCAGGCCTGAATGCAGAGTGTACAACCGATACAGGTTTGTTCATCGATCACGACTACAGTTTTGGTTTCTTTGGCTTCACCGTGTTCAGCGTTGAGTGGTTTGGCTTCGACACCCAGTAAATCAGCTAGAGCAATAATGGTGGCCTGACCACCCGGTGGGCACTGGTTGATATCGGCTTCACCATTGGCTATGGCTTCAGCATAGGGGCGGCAACCGGGATAGGTGCACTGACCACACTGAGTTTGGGGTAACAGACTGTCGATCTGATCGACGACTGGGTCGCCTTCCACTTTAAAGCGTATCGCTGAATAACCCAGCAGCACACCAAAAATGGCGGCGATAATCGCGAGCAGAACAATAACGATGGTTAGCATGTGATTCGAATCAAACCTTGATTAAACCGGCAAAGCCCATAAATGCTAGCGACATAATGCCAGCGGTGATTAGTGCAATCGAGCTACCCTGAAAAATTTCCGGCACATCGGCGGCGGCAATTTTCTCGCGCATGGCGGCAAATAGAATCAATACCATGGAAAAGCCGATTGCAGCACCAAATCCGTAGAATAGTGATTGTAAAAAGCCGTGCCGTTCCTGAACATTGAGCAGGGCAACACCGAGTACAGCGCAGTTGGTGGTGATTAGTGGCAGGAAAATACCCAGTACGTTGTATAGTAACGGGCTGGTTTTATGCACCACCATTTCGGTGAATTGTACGACGACTGCAATCACTAGAATAAATATAATGGTGCGCATGAATTCAATGCCTAGCGGGGCGAGGATGTATTCATTCACTAGATAACTGCTTACCGATGACAGCGTTAAAACGAAAGTCGTTGCCAGTGCCATGCCTATGGCAGTCTCCAGTTTGCGGGAAACACCCATAAATGGGCACAGGCCGAGAAACTTCACCAGAACAAAATTATTGACCAGGATGGTGCTTAGTAATATGAGTGCGTATTCAGTCATCGCGCGATTGTATCAAATAGTGAGTGATAAGAACCTATAACGAAGGGGATGGTATATAAAACTAGAATCCGGCAAACTTGAAGTTCAGTATACAGCCACGATCCCAGGAGTTAACTACACTTGTGGCGCTGGTTTAGAGATGATAGGAAATGTGATGTTGGTTATTAGTGTAGAGGGATATTGGCTTAACAATGAGTAACACATACAAAATGTCTGATTTAAATTCAGAAGTGATGCGTTTGCGGCGACAGGTTTCTAAACAGCTTGATGCAGCCAGGCATAACGAGCAGATTCATAATCGATTTCAGGCCATAGAACTGGCTTTGTTATCAGCGCAGAATTTCTCCGAAATTGCGGCTTATCTTCAGGGTGCTTTTATGGAGACACAGAATCTGGGCGCAGTTTCTCTGGTGATGCTGGATGTGGATGATGAGATTTCATCGGCTTTGTGTAGTGTCAATGGCCGCCAGGAGTGCCCGCCCGGAATGATGCTGACGCATGATTCGTTACAGGTTGAGTTTTTACAGATGATTGGACATTTTCCGTTTCTAAGTCGCTATGATGCTGATGAACATCAGTGGTTATTTAAGGATGTTAAAGACAAAGACGGTAGTATCGTGATTTTGCCTTTTATCCGTCGTGAGAAGTTGATTGGTTGCCTGGCTTTATTTAGCCGGGATTCAGGTCGCTATCAGTCAGGTGCGGCCACCGAATTTTTACAACGATTAGCGGCCGTCACAGCTATATGCGTCGAGAATTGTCTGAATTATGAACGCCTGAGACGATTAGGGATGACAGACGCACTGACCGGTCTGGCTAATCGGCGAGAGCTGGAAAAATGGATGAATATAGAGATTAGCCGGTCATTGCGTGAATCACTACCATTGACCTGTTTGTATCTGGATGTCGATTATTTCAAGAAGGTGAATGACCAGTATGGTCATGATATTGGTGATCAGGTCTTGCGAAAAGTGGCCGTAGTGATGCTAGCAGCGGTACGTACCGGTGATGTGGTGGCTCGTTATGGTGGCGAAGAGTTTGTGGTGATTCTGCCGGGTATTACCGGTTTGATTGCTATCGAAACGGCAGAACGTGTTCGTTGTGCAGTGGCGGATACCAGGATTGAAATCAAGGGACAGTCACCGTTGAAAGTGTCTGTTTCAGTTGGTCTGGCCAGTTTTATCCCAAAGAGTGGCAGTATTGGTGACAGTGGTGAAATTGCCGAGCAGTTATTAATTAGCGCTGATCATGCTTTGATGAATGCCAAGAAGCAGGGCCGAAACCGAGTAGTAGTGGCGAATTAATTCTGATTGCTATTATTAAGAAGTTATACAGCATCAGCGGCGGAAATATTAACAACCTCGTCACAGTGGAAGCTGATACAGTTTCTGCCGTTTTCTTTTGATATGTAGACCGCCTGATCTGCATCTTTGTACAGGCTATCATAGTTACCATTATGTTTATCAGATAAGGTAGCTACGCCAATACTGGCCGTTACCCTTAATCCTGCTGGCTTGCACAGCTCGATATCCGAACGAATTTTTTCTGCTTTATCCATTGCGGCCTTGGTTGAGTAATGGGGTAGCATGATGGCGAATTCTTCACCACCGATGCGTGCAACAAAGTCACCTTGTTTACAGGTTGTCATTAGTAGTTCACCAATATCGCTCAGCACTATATCACCAGTAGTGTGCCCATATTGATCGTTGATTTCCTTAAAATGGTCCAGATCAAGAATCATCATGGATAAAGGAAAGTTAAATTTGATAGCATCAGCAATATATTTGGGGGCATATTCAGCAAGGCTATGACGATTGTGACAGGTAGTCAGCTGATCTTTCATCGCCATTTCATACAGCGATTTTTGTTGTTCACGAACCTGATCGAGTAAGCGTTTATTAGTAATCAGATTATTAACGCGCGAGGCAAATTCTTCTTCGATGGGTGGTTTGGTGACATAGTCATTGATGCCAGCGTGGTATAACTCAATTCTTCTTTGAGGATCGTCGTGCCCGGTCATGGCCAGTATCGGGATTTCTGAAATATGTGAATTTTGCGAGCGGATCATTCTGACCAGTGAAACACCACTCATGGCACCATCGAGTATGACGTCGGTGATGACCAGATCATAATTATTGTTATGAATCGATTCCAGTGCGGATTCCGCGTTGGTAAAATGTGTGACGTTTAGATTTATTTTTTTCAGATAATTAATAACGATATGGGCTACTGAGCGGCTGTCTTCAACATAGATAACGCGCCCACCTTCAATGTTTATATTGGTCTGACCTTCAATGTAATAACGTAAGCTTTCTCGCAAATAAGTAAAATTAGTCTTGGGGTAAATATCGGTGATACCGGCATTACGTGCGATTTTTAATAGTGCTTCATTGGGTTCTGAAGTGAGCAGAATTATTGGGCATGAAAATTGTTTGTTGCTACAGTATTTGGCAAAGTCTACGCCACTTTCATCGAATATATGTTGTCCAGCCAGGATCAGGTTGTATGGCTGTTTTTCGAGTTTATGTTTACCTTCCTCACCCGTTCGAACACAATCTACTTCGCAGCCAAGCTCTTCCAGTAGCTCGGTAAGCATTTTTTGAAATAAACGGCTGTGTTCTAGTACTAGTACTTTCATATCTATATAAAATCGTTCCAGTTTGATGCGGAGCCTAACGAATTTACTCCTGTGGCATCTATGTTATAGAGTATAGATAAACTGTTTGGAAGCCAGATGTATTTTATGATGTGCGGTAGTTTCCTGCTGATTACTGACAGGTTGTTGTTTTTATAACATAAACTGTTGATAATTCAACAGTTTAATGCGAAAAATTCGTATTTGCGTGAAGTTGTCAGGCGGCTATTATTTAACGCGCATGCCTGGCTCAGCGCCGTCGTCAGGATTCAGAATAAACAGGTCTTTGCCACCAGGTCCGGCGGCCAATACCATGCCTTCGGACATGCCAAAACGCATTTTTCGTGGTGCCAGATTGGCGACCATGACGGTGAGCTTGCCTTCGAGATCTTCTGGTGTATAAGCCGATTTAATACCAGCAAAGACATTTTTAGTTTGACCCCCCAGATCCAGGGTCAGCTGCAATAATTTGTCAGCGCCTGCCACGTGTTCGGCTTTAACGATGCGGGCAATGCGCAAATCGATTTTGGCAAAATCGTCGAACTGGATTTCTGCAAAGATCGGATCATCCGCTAACGGCCCGGTGAGGGGTTCTGCTACCTGCAGGTTATCTTTGGAATCTTCGGTCATGGCATCAGTTTGCTCTTTTTCGATGCGCACGATGAGGGGCGTGAATGGATTTATGCTCTGACTCAGCAATGGCTGGTCCATGTTGCTCCAGAGAAATTCTGTCTTCAGGAAGCCTTCTGATTTTTCCGCAGTCTCCGGCAGAATCGGTTTTAAATAGGTCATCAGCAGGCGGAACATATTCAAACCCTGCGTACAGATCTTTTGTACATTGCCTTCCTGGCCTTTTTCCTTGGCCAGTACCCAGGGTTTGTTCTCGTCGATGTAGACGTTGGCGCGATCAGCCAGCGCCATGATTTCGCGCACCGCCTTGCTGTATTCGCGATTTTCAAAGTGGCCGGCGATGGCATCACCTGCCGACACCATGTCCTGATACAGCTCGGGCGCTGGCAGCTCACTGGCCAGCTGGTTGTCGAATTTTTTCTGGATGAAACCAGCGCAACGGCTGGCAATATTCACCACTTTTCCAACCAGGTCAGAATTCACGCGTTGCATGAAATCTTCCAGGTTTAAGTCAATATCATCGACGCTGTCGGATAATTTGGCCGCGTAGTAATAACGCAGATATTCCGGTTTCAGATGATTGAGATAAGTACGGGCTTTGATAAAGGTGCCGCGCGATTTCGACATCTTCTGGCCATTGACGGTCAGAAAGCCGTGGCAGAACACTGCGGTTGGCTTGCGATAACCGCTGCCTTCAAGCACGGCCGGCCAGAACAGGGTATGGAAGCGCGCGATGTCTTTACCGATGAAATGGTACAGCTCGTTTTTGCTGTCTTTGCCCCAGTAGTCTTCGAATGAAAGGCCGGTTTTGTCGCACAGGTTTTTGAAGCTGGCGATGTAACCCATGGGTGCGTCCATCCAGACATAAAAATATTTGCCCGGCGCATCGGGGATTTCAAAACCCCAGTAAGGCGCGTTGCGCGAGATGTCCCAGTCCTGCAGGCCTTCTTCCAGCCATTCAGCCTGTTTGTTGGCGATTTCGGTCTGTACATGGTTATCTTCGAACATCCATTTTTTCAGCATTTCTGAAAAATCACTAAGTTTGAAAAAGTATTGTTCTGAATCTTTTTCGATGGGCGTGGCACCGCTGACCGCAGAGACCGGGTTGATCAAATCGGTGGGAGCGTAGGTGGCACCGCAGGCTTCGCAGTTGTCGCCATACTGGTCGGCTGCGCCACATTTTGGACAGGTGCCTTTGATGAAACGATCTGGCAGGAACATCTCGGCTTCCGGGTCGTAAGCCTGTTTGATGGTCTCGGTGCGGATATGGCCATCTTCGCGTAGCTTCAGGTATATGTTGCTGGCAATTTCACGATTTTCATCAGAATGTGTGGTATAAAAATTGTCAAAGCTGATTAAAAAGTCAGCGAAGTCAGTCGTGTGTTCTTTATGTGTTGTCGCAATCAGTTCTTCCGGGGTAATGCCGTCCTGACGCGCGCGCAGCATGATAGGTGTGCCGTGGGCATCGTCGGCGCAGACGTAATAACAGGTCTGCCCGCGCAAACGCTGAAAACGTGCCCAGATGTCGGTCTGGATATATTCCACCAGGTGGCCCAGATGAATCGGGCCATTGGCATAAGGCAGGGCACTGGTAACCAGTATATTGCGTTTGTCTGTCATGTTCTTTTCTGTACTCTATCTCTGCGCCTTAGAAGGGCGCATAACTTAGCATGTCTGGCAGTTTTGATCATCTAAAATGAGGATATCGGCGACAATGTAGGGTTAAATCTAAAACTCAATGGTGTAGAATATCGTCTCTTTCTAATATGCTGCTTATTTAGTGGCGAAATCTAATGTTGCGGAGATTACACGCATGAGTGTGACACAGGAACAAGTTGAATCAGCGATCAAACAATATATTGACCCTTATCTTGAAATGGATCTGGTCAAAGCCGGCACCGTTAAAGACATCAAAATTGAAGGTGATGCAGTCAGCGTAAAAATTGTACTGGGTTTTCCCGCCTTTGGTTATATCGACAAACTGGCCAAGGAATTAAAAAGTAAGATAGAAGCCGTTGACGGTGTTTCATCAGCAACTATTGAAGTACGCTCAGAAATTGTCAGCCATACCGTACAGGGTGGAATGAACCCACTGGCCGGCATCAAAAATGTGATCGCCGTGGCTTCCGGTAAAGGTGGTGTGGGTAAATCTACCACTGCGGTGAATCTGGCGCTGGCACTACAGGTTGAAGGTGCTAAGGTGGGTATTCTGGATGCCGATATCTACGGGCCCAGCATCCCTCGTATGTTAGGTATTACCGGCAAACCCGAGTCTATTGATGGCAAATCACTCGAGCCTATGGGCGGCCACGGTGTTCAGGCGATGTCGATTGGTTTTATGATCGACGAAGAAACCCCAATGATCTGGCGTGGCCCAATGGTGACACAGGCGTTGGAACAGTTACTGCGTGATACGCAATGGAAAAATCTTGATTATTTAGTGATAGACCTGCCCCCTGGAACTGGTGATGTACAACTGACGCTGGCTCAAAAAGTACCTGTCAGTGGTTCGGTGATTGTGACTACACCTCAGGATATCGCGCTGCTGGATGCTCGTAAAGGTCTGAAGATGTTCGAGAAGGTTGAAGTACCGGTGCTCGGTATCGTTGAAAATATGAGCATTCACATCTGTTCAAAATGCGGCAACGCGGAACATATCTTTGGCCAGGGTGGCGGCGAGAAAATGTGCGAACAGTACAACGTCGACTTCCTCGGTGCTTTGCCACTGGATATTGATATCCGTATTAATGCTGATGGTGGTCATCCAAGTGTGGCCAGAGATCCTGATAGTCAAGCCAGTTTGATTTATCGTGATATAGCACGTCGTACTGCGGCCAAGCTTTCACTGAAAGCAAAAGACTTTTCTGCCAAGTTCCCGAATATTGTTATTCAGAACAACTAACAGAAAAAATTTCTGGTTTGATAAAAAAGCAGCTTTTGGCTGCTTTTTTATTGCATATGTTATTTCCCCGTTGTTTCCATACATGCGGGAATGACGTGACAGAGGATAACCCAAGTGCCAGCCTAGAAATAACCTGATAGAATCCCCCATCATTCAAAACCATCAAAAAAACGACAGAAAACATGAGTATAAAATCAGATAAATGGATACGTCGCATGTCCGCCGAGGGTATGATCGAGCCGTTTGAACCGGGTCAGATGCGAATTAATGAGGCGGGTGAGCGCATCATTTCCTATGGTACTTCCAGTTACGGCTACGATGTGCGTTGTGCCGATGAATTCAAGATTTTCACCAATATCAATTCGGCGATTGTGGATCCCAAGAATTTTTCAGAGCACAGTTTTGTCGATTTCAAAGGTGATGTTTGTATTATTCCGCCCAATTCTTTTGCGCTAGCCCGTACCGTTGAAAACTTTAAAATTCCGCGCAGTGTGTTGACAATCTGTCTGGGTAAATCGACGTATGCGCGTTGCGGTATTATCGTCAACGTGACACCACTGGAACCTGAATGGGAAGGGCACGTGACGCTGGAGTTCTCCAACACTACACCACTACCGGCGAAGATTTATGCCAATGAAGGTGTTGCGCAGATGCTGTTCTTCGAGTCGGATGAAGTTTGTGATACTTCTTATGCCGATCGCGGCGGTAAATATCAGGGGCAGCAGGGCGTTACTTTGCCCAAGGCTTAAGTAAGCTTATCTAAAGGTTTCAATTTTCCAGTTGCGTTGCTGCGCGATGGTTTTTAACTGGGAGTCGGGATCAACCGCGACCGGGTGCGTGACCTGTTCCAGCAAGGGCAGGTCGTTGTGTGAGTCGCTGTAGAAATAACTGTCTGCCAGATTTCTGCCTGTTTGTTCCAGCCATTCGTTGAGTTTGGTGATTTTCCCATGCTGAAAACACGGCGTACCAGCGACCTTACCGGTGTACTGGCCATCAACGATTTCCGGTTCGGTGGCAATCAAATAATCGACACCAAAGGCATCAGCGATCGGGCCGGTGACAAAGCTGTTAGTGGCGGTGATGATGACGATGGTGTCGCCCTGCTCACGGTGCTGGTTAATTTTATCCTGCCCTGTTTTTGTCATGATAGCGCGAATCGATGAAGCCATGAATTCGGCGTGCAGCGATTGCAGAAGATGAAAATCATTTTCTGCCAGCGGTGTCAGCGCAAAATTAAGAAACTCATGGATGTCTAACGTGCCCTGTTTGTACTGCTCGTAAAAACGCAGATTGGCTCGTTCGTATAATTCTTTGTCGACCAGGCCTTTTTCGCTTAAAAAACAGCCCCAGAGGTAGTCACTGTCACCAGCTAGTAGTGTGTTATCGAGATCAAAAAGAGCGAGTGCCATGTGGTTGTGCCGAAACTGAATTTAAAGAAGAGGGATGGTAAAGGCTAAAGTCGTGTCTGACCAGTAATTTACAGATTAAAACAAATAAATAGCATTTTATAGGGAACGATTGTTGCCTTTCATTGTTCGTACTTCTAGTTGTCTGGTACTATTATACTAATTAATAAATTCATTATGGGCGCTATATTGTAGTCAGCCTATAATACAAGTGGTTTGATATAAGTGATTGATTCAAAAGGTTATAGATCCAATGTTGGGATTGTTTTAAGCAATCCTGAGGGTAAGGTGTTCTGGGCGCGTCGCTGTGGTCAGGATGCCTGGCAGTTTCCACAAGGTGGTATTCATAAAAATGAATCACCTCTGGATGCGATGTATCGTGAATTGCAGGAAGAAACTGGCTTGATGCCCGAGCACGTTGAAGTTGCGGGTCAGACCAGTGACTGGTTGCGTTACCTTATCCCTGACCATTTATTACGTCGACATTCAAAACCTCTCTGCATCGGACAGAAACAAATCTGGTTCGGTTTAAAACTTATCGGTACTGAAAGTGACTTTAATTTGAGCGATTGTGATAAACCGGAATTTGATCGCTGGCGTTGGGTGGATTACTGGGCTCCCGTGGACGAGATTATCTCTTTCAAGCGTGATGTTTATAAACAGGCGTTGAAAGAACTGGAGCCGTATTTGTAGTGGGCGTGTTTTAGAAAACGGGCTGTAGTTCGACTAGCAGGATAATGGCAATCAAACCGAACACGGGCAGTTCGTTAAAAACTCGATACCATTTGTGTGAGTGAGTATTCCGGTTATTTCTGAAATCGATCATCAGTTTGCCACACCAGACGTGATAGATAACCAGCAGTGCAACCAGTGCTATCTTGAGCTGCAACCAGGTAGTAGAAAGGAGTGGGTATTCGAATATCGCAATTAGCCAGAAGCCTAGAACGATAGTAATGATCGCACCGGGAGTGGCAATGCCCCAAAATAATTTTCGTTCCATGATTTTAAAGCGTTCATGGCTGATAGAATCGTCAGAACAGGCATGGTAGACATAAAGCCGCGGCAAATAGAATAAAGCGGCAAACCATGTCACCATAAAAATAATATGAAAAGCTTTAACCCACAACATTTTAATAAACCGCTACACTCTATTCAAAGTTACATAATACAGCGCTTGAGTTTTTCATCAAGATAAAATTGACAGAGTGAAGTTTAGTAATGACTGTTATATAGAATAGAGAGGAATAAGTGTGATTTCCGTAGGTATTGTAGGTGGAACTGGTTATACCGGCGTTGAACTGTTGCGTTTGCTAGTGTCACATCCCGAAGTAGAATTGAAATTGGTGACTTCACGTTCTGAAGCGGGTATGCCCGTAGCGGATATGTTTCCAAATTTGCGCGGTTTTACTGATGTCTGTTTTTCTGAGCCGGATGTAAAAACACTGGGTGCCTGTGATGTTGTCTTTTTTGCTACGCCTAATGGCACAGCAATGAAAATGGTAGCTGAGCTATTAGCACAGGGAACCCGAGTGATCGATTTGGCAGCAGATTTCAGGTTGAAAGACAGTGCAGAGTGGGAAAAATGGTACGGTATGAAACATGCCTGTGAAGATATTCTGGCTGAGGCGGTTTATGGTCTGCCCGAAATTAATCGTGCTGCGATACGTAAGGCGAAAGTGGTAGCGAATCCGGGCTGTTATCCGACAGCAGTGGGTCTGGGTTTTTTACCATTGATTGAAAATGGTTTGATTGATGATCAGCATTTAATTGCTGATGCCAAATCCGGTGTCAGTGGAGCTGGCCGTGGTGCCAATGTTGCAGCTTTGTTGTGTGAAGCTTCAGAAAGTTTCAAGCCCTATGCAGTTGAAGGACACCGTCACTTGCCTGAAATTCGTCAAACATTGGGTGTGGCTGCAGGTCATTCGGTTGGTTTGACTTTTGTCCCGCATTTGGTGCCGATGATTCGTGGTATTGAAGCTAGCTTATATGCAGTGTTGAAAAAAACTGATGTTGATTTGCATGCGCTGTACACTGAGCGTTATAAAAATGAACCTTTTGTTGATGTATTACCTAAAGGTGTTATGCCAGAGACACGCTCTGTACGCGGTGCAAATTTCTGCCGGATTTCAGTATTTCAGCCACAAGGTTCAGATGTCGTGGTTGTGGCTTCAGTGATTGATAATCTGGTCAAAGGCGCTGCGGGACAGGCCATCCAGAATATGAATATTATGTTTCAACTAGAGGAGACTGCGGGGCTTGATAGGCCAGCCTTATTACCCTGATGAATTACAGACCATTACAAACTAAACTTTTAATTACCATTCAGCGACCTGGTTTATGGGTGCTGAGTTTTATACTGATGTTGTGTGCGATTGTTCTAATGGCCGGTTTGGCCTTTGCTTATGGACAACGGGTGGCTGGTTACGATAAGGCGGAAGCGATCAGTTATATCGAAGATTTGGAGCAGCAAATTGAAGTTTTAAAATCTCAAAATACGGAAAGTGAGCGTCAAACTGCTATGCTTGAACGCAATAATACGATTGATGATGGTGCTTCTGATCAACTTAAAATCTCGTTATCCGAGGCACAGGCTGAGGCAATGGAATTAAGGAAAGAGCTCACATTTTATAAAAGTATTATCTCACCTGGTGATACCAAGCGTAGTTTGATGATACAAACTATACAGCTTAAGCCCGACACGACGAAGATTGGAGATTATCAATACCAGATCATGGTTAGTCAGCGCGGACGAAATGATGAAATTGCCAGAGGAAACATTGAGGTCACACTGGGTGGATCCGATGCTGGCCAGATAAAAGTATTTAAATTAAGTGATGTCTCAAAAGAGGCTAAAAATCCAATTAATTTTGGTTTTAAATATTTTCAAAAATTTAGCGGTACGATAACGTTACCGGAAACATTTCAGCCGGAATATATGCGGGTTATGGTGAAAGCCAGATCGAGTAAAATAGATCCGATTGATGAACAGTTTGCTTGGGCAGATTTAACAGCGGCAGGAGAATAAGGTATGTGGGGCAATAAAAATAAAATACGATCATCTAAGATTGATACCCTGATAGGGCATGATGTCGAGATTCGTGGTGATGTTAAGTTTAATGGTGGGTTACATCTGGATGGCAAAATTATTGGTAATGCAATCGCTGAAAATGGCGATAATTCAGTTTTTATCGTTAGTGATCAAGGTCGGGTAGTAGGTGATATTAGTGTTTCTTTCGCCATCATCAACGGTGAAGTGACTGGTAATGTTTACGCTAGTGAGAAATTGGAGCTTTCTGGCCGAGCTCGTATTACCGGCGATGTGCATTACAGTTTGCTGGAAATGGCCAGTGGTGCTGAAGTAAACGGTAAGATGGTACATGAAAGTGAGAAAAAATTGTTGGAACATCATGTAATAGATGATGCAGATGACATTGATGATGAGCATGCGCAAAATGCAAAGCCTATTTAAGCAGAGAGAATCATAATACTTGACTGTTTTACTCAGGTAATGCTACATTAACGCAGTCTAATATTTGTTATGGTATAGAGTTATGAGTATTGAAGTATCTTTTACCCCAATGCGTCCCAGTTCTGTTCAGCAAAACGCTGAAATTACTGATGCAGCTGCGGCCAAGGTTAAAAAGCTGATTGAAGAAGAGGGTAACCCAAATCTGAAATTACGCGTTACCGTGAGTGGTGGTGGTTGTTCCGGTTTTCAATATGGTTTTGATTTTGATGAAAATGTGGCTGATGATGATATTCAGATCGTGAAAGATGGCGTTACCATGATAATTGATGGTATGAGCATGCAGTATCTGGCGGGCTCAGCGATAGATTACCTGGAAGGCCTGGAAGGTGCGCGTTTTGTGATTAGTAATCCTAACGCTAAAACTACCTGTGGTTGCGGGTCATCTTTCTCTATCTAACTATTTGAAAAATAAAGGTTTGATAAAAGGCGCATATTGCGCCTTTTTTACTTTTGGAATACATTTATCATGTTGTTTGTTAAGCTACGCGCCTGATTTGACAGGAAATTATTATGAATGAATATTTACCCGGCCTTGCAGGTGTGCCTGCCACAAAATCTAATATTTCATCCATTGATGGTGAGAAAGGCGTATTAGCTTATCGTGGTTATGATATTCGTGATCTGGCTGAAAATAGCACCTTTGAAGAAACATCATTGTTGTTGCTGGATGGAGCCTTGCCTACGCAAAGTGAGCTGGATGATTTTGATCAGCAACTGCGTGGCGAACGTCGCGTTAAATACAATGTACGCGAGATCATGAAATATTTGCCTAGCAGCGGTAGCCCCATGGAAATGTTGCAGACAGCAGTGGCAAGTCTGGGTATGTTCTACGGCGGTGAAGAGATCTTAACCGATGGTTATGAAGAAGAAGATCTCTATTATATTCATGCCATGTCGGTAAAAATTATTTCACGTATGGCGACTATTGTTGCGATGTGGGAGCACGTCCGTAATGGTTATGATCCTGTCGAGCCGCGTACCGATCTGACGCATGCAGAGAATTTTTTGTATATGTTGAAGGGGCATGAACCAGATCCTGTTGAGGCTCGTATTATGGATGCGTGTCTGGTACTGCATGCGGAGCATACTATTAATGCATCAACCTTTGCGGCCATGGTGTGTGGCTCAACACTGGCTTCACCCTTTCTTGTTATTGCTGCAGCTATTGGTACGCTCGCTGGGCCTTTGCACGGCGGCGCCAATCAGCGTGTGGTAGAGATGCTTGATGAGATAGGTCGTCCTGAGAATGTTAAGGACTGGCTGGATATGAAGCTGGCAGATAAAGAAGTTGTCTGGGGTATGGGTCACCGTGAATACAAAACTAAGGATCCTCGTGCTATTTTTCTGCAAAAAATGATGGTCGAGTATGCCGAGAAAAAAGGTAATCTGAGCCCGATGTTTGAAACTGCGCTGGCACTGGAAGAGGCCTGTGAGAAAGAACTGGGTAGCAAAGGTGTTTATCCGAATGTTGATTATTATTCTGGCATTTTGTACACAGAAATGGGTATACCTGCGGATCAGTTCACACCTATTTTTGCGGTCTCACGTATTGCCGGCTGGATGGCACATTGGCGTGAGCAACTCAAGGATAATCGGATATTCAGACCTACGCAAATCTATACGGGATACGATTTTCGTGATTATGTCCCTATAGATAAACGCTAGTTTTTAGCTGTTAATGGTTAGTTATCTGGCCAAGAATTACAGCTTTTCTGGCTCCAGTGACAGAAGGTAGATTGCCGGGCTGATTATTAATGGTTTGTTTTGCCAGCCAGGCAAAGGCGGTCGCTTCAACCCAGTCTGGGTGAATGCCACACGCATCTGTAGATTCAACTTTACAGGCCGGTAAGGCAAGCTGGATTCTTTCCATTAGATATTGGTTATGTACACCACCGCCACAAACAAGTAAATGATTGATACTCGATGCCTGATGTATAACGGCATTAGCAATACTGCGTGCGGTTAGCTCACATAAGCTGGCTTGAATGTCGGCAGCACTCAGGTTTTTGCTGGCGCTATTTTTAATCTGCTGTTGCAGCCATGTCAGATTAAATTGCTCGAAGCCAGTGCTTTTTGGTGGTGAGGTATTGAAATAAACATCACTTAAACATGTATTCAGCAGATTCTCATTGATTTGGCCGCTACGAGCAAAGATGCCATTTTTGTCAAAATTTTGTCCGCAGGATTTTTTTATCCAGGCATCCATCATGTTGTTACCGGGGCCTGTGTCAAAACCGATGACAGGCTGTGTTTGATCAGACGGTAATATCGTGAGATTGGCAATACCACCAATGTTAAGTATGCCACGAATTTCTATTTGGCTTCGGAAAACGGCAGCGTGAAAAGCTGGTGCTAATGGTGCGCCCTGTCCTCCCGCTTTAATATCCGCAGTTCGAAAATCACTGACTACAGTAATACCAGTGAGCTGTGCCAGCATTTTGGCGTCACCAATCTGTAATGAAAAAGGTTGGTCTGCATCGGGGCGATGGCGAATAGTCTGGCCGTGATTACCAATGGCAATAATATCTTTGGCGGTGAGTTTAGCTTTATCGAGCAGAGATTGGGTAGCGTTTGCAAAGATTTTTCCAAGTTGTATATCCAGGGCATCAAGCTGACCAAGCTCATTATCGGGGAGGAGTCGGCTGGCGAGTAACTCTTCATAAGTATCATCGGGCCAGGGGTGACTGTGAGTGCAAATGAGTTTGGGGATTTCGCCGCCGGCAAAATCCACCAGCGCAGCATCGATACCGTCCATGCTGGTACCTGACATCAAACCAACATAATACTCAGGCATGGTCGATCCGGTATAGAAATATTAGTTGTTTAAAGCAACCTGAGTACGGGTGAGCAGTCCGAGCTGTGCCAGTATCGGTGCGGTAGTCAATTCAAAATCAGCCAGATAGCGTTGTGGCACAGGATTGGAAATTGGTAACTTCACTGTTAAAGGATTACGGTGAACGCCGTTGACGCGGAATTCATAATGCAGGTGAGGACCGGTGGCCAGGCCTGAGCTGCCTAGATAGGCAATGGTCTGCCCTTGTTTGACTTTAGAACCGACACGCAGATTACGTTGGTAACCATTCAGATGTGCGTACAGCGTACTGTACTTGGAGCCGTGCTGGATAATGACGGTGCGGCCGTAACCACCTTTGATGCCTTTGAAAATGACCTTGCCATCACCGGATGCGAGGATCGGGGTGCCGCGTTTGGCGGCATAGTCGACGCCCTTGTGGGAGCGGAATTTATGCAACACGGGATGGTAACGACTGGTAGTGAAGCCGGAGCTGATGCGTGTAAAGTTAACTGGTGAGCGCAAGAAAGCTTTACGCATGCTCTTGCCATCGGGAGTGAAGTACTCGCTACGATTATTTTCAGGATTAGTATAACGAACCGCCTGATAGGTTTTGCCCTGATTAATGAATTCGGCTGTCAGGATATTGCCATCTTTGATTTTTTCGCCATTGCGAAATATCTCTTCGTAAATCACCGTAAAGCGGTCACCCTTGCGAATGTCGAGTGCAAAATCGATGTCCCAGCCAAAGACGCCGGCCAGCTCCATAATCAGGTTTTGTGAAATACCGGCTTCCTGTCCAGCGAGGAATAAAGAAGAATCGATAACTCCGCTGGCATGGGTAGAGCGGGTTTCGATATCGTGTTTGAAAGTGTCGGCTTCGAGTACGCCATCCTTACGTTCAACCATTAGATAAGTTTCGTGGTCAATTTCGTAGCGTAAGCCCAGTAAATTTTTGTCGTCGTCGGTGAGCACGCGTAGCGTATCTTTCGGGTAGATGCGGGTTAACTGTTCGGTGTCCTTGCCCAGTTTCATCATTTCATCGAGTTGCTGAGGTTTGATACCGGCGCGATCGAATAATTTGGCCAGATTGTCACCTGACTTCACTTTGAACTCACGCCACTGTTTAGGTGTTTCGTTGTTCAGGTCGTCGATGATTTCCTGCTGTGCCTGGAGTTCGGGCAGGGTCAGTTCAAAGCTCAGGCGAGCGGCTGTTGCCGGGGATAATTCGTTTTCAGTAAAAACGGGCAAGCTTTCGGAATTCAGCTCGTCAGCAATCAGGTTTTCAGTATCAAGATTATCTGTACCGGTATTGGTGCTGGCGATAACGACGCCCAGAACCGCGCAGCCGGTGGCAAATAACAGCCAGCGCAAACGAGGATGTTTATCCTGAGTATCTTTGATGCGAAAGTCCTGATTAATGAATGCCATTGCCGTGCCAGATAAAACCCTTGGATAAAGTCCAATAAAATAAATGCGTTATTAATATAAATACAACAGGAATGTAGTTGCTAAATGTTGATAGGTCAACGATTTACGCTAACTGCATTACTCATTTATGCTTCTTTTTTATACAGATATTTCAGTACTTTATCATTATTAGTTGAGAAAGAGTCAAACGGCAGGCATCATATACCGCTTTTAGCTCGGAAACCAGCGCGGGAACAGTCATGAAAAGCAGTCAATTATCAGTTAATGACCAATTAGAAATCATTAGACGTGGCGCTGATGAAATTCTGGTTGAAGCGGATCTGGTGGCCAAGCTCAAGGAAGGTCGACCGCTGCGTATCAAGGCCGGCTTTGACCCTACCGCTCCGGACCTGCATCTGGGGCATACCGTGTTGCTCAATAAACTGCGTCAGTTTCAGGATCTGGGTCACGAAATAATTTTCCTGATCGGTGATTTTACCGGCATGATCGGCGATCCTACCGGCAAAAGCGCTACGCGTCCGCCGCTCACCGAAGAAGCCGTCAAGGAAAACGCCAAAAGTTACCGTCAGCAGGTATTCAAGATTCTGGACGAGTTCAAAACCGAGGTGGTGTTCAATTCACACTGGATGAGCAACATCGGCGCTGCCGGCATGATCAAACTCGCTGCCAGCAGCACGGTTGCACGTATGCTGGAGCGCGATGATTTCAGCAAGCGCTACAAAAGCGGCCAGGCCATCGCTCTGCACGAATTTCTTTACCCGCTGATTCAGGGTTACGATTCGGTCGAATTAAAAGCCGATGTTGAACTCGGCGGCACCGACCAGAAATTCAACCTGCTGATGGGCAGGCAGTTGCAGGAACAGCATGGTCAGAAACCACAGGTGGTTCTGACCATGCCGATTCTAGAAGGCCTGGACGGCGTGCAGAAAATGTCCAAGTCGCTGAATAATTACATCGGTGTCGATGATGCGCCCAAAGATATGTTTGGCAAAATCATGTCCATTTCCGATGAGCTGATGTGGCGCTATTTTGAGTTGCTCAGTTTTCGCCCTCTGTCGGAAATCGAAGGCTTTAAAAAAGACATGGAAGCTGGCAAAAATCCGCGCGATATTAAATTCCTGCTCGCCGAAGAAATTATCGCGCGTTTTCATTCTGAAAATGAAGCTACGGAAGCACGTGAAGGTTTCATCGCGCAGTTCGCTAAAAATAAAATCCCCGACGATATTCCGGAGTTCACCTTTGAGGTGGATGATGAAGGCTATCCTATTGCCAATCTACTCAAAGATGCCGGTTTAACTGGCAGTACATCAGATGCCATGCGCATGATCGAGCAGGGTGCAGTGAAAATCGATGGCGAGAAAATAGAAGACAAAAAGTTGATGGTTAAAGCAGGGCTGGAAAGAGTGTTTCAGGTAGGCAAACGGAAGTTTGCCCGAATTACATTGAGTTAGTTTTTCATTTGTCATTTCGACAAATTTATCTGGAATAAATTTGAACAGCCGTTTTACGACTGGCCCGTAAATACAAGGAAGTATTATGTAATCCCGCTTATGAAACTAAATCAGACGTCCTGCCTGATTTGCCCCACCAAAGTCTCATAACTCGGCAATGTGTGAGGGGAAAGTATGTGTTTACCGGGCAGTCTGGCTGTCGATTTTTTCCCAGGTATCGCGTAATGTTGCAGTGCGATTGAAAATCAACGCATCACTGCGGCTGTCTTTATCCAGTACAAAATATCCGGTACGTTCAAACTGATAGTGCTTGCTGGTGTCAGCATTGGCCAGCGAGGGTTCCAGCTTGCAGTTTTTCAATACGACCAGTGATTCTGGATTCAGGTGTTCGATGTAGTTTTCGGTGCTACCGGGATTAGGGTGCGTGAACAGGCGGTCGTATGCATTTATTTGCGCATCCACAGCGTGCTCGGCGGATACCCAGTGGATGGTGCCTTTAACTTTACGGCCATCGGGTGAGGAGCCGCCTTTTGTTTTCGGGTCATAACTGCAAATCAATTCAATAATTTCACCTTGCTCGTTTTTCACGACATCGGTGCAGGTGATGTAGTAAGCGTAACGCAGGCGTACTTCACGACCGACTGACAGGCGGAAGAATTTTTTTGGCGCATCTTCCATAAAATCATCACGTTCAATGTACAGCGTCTTGGTAAAGGTGATGCTGCGCGTGCCCATTTCAGGTTTTTGCGGGTGGTTCTGTGCTTCCATTTCTTCACTCTGGCCATCGGGGTAGTTTTCGATGGTGACTTTGAGCGGGTTTATTACACCCATGACGCGTAATGCGTGTTCGTTCAGGTCTTCACGAACGCAGTTTTCCAGTACCGCCATTTCAATTGAGCTGTCTTTTTTGGTGACACCGATGCGATCGCAAAAGTCACGGATCGAGGCAGGAGTGTAACCTCGACGACGGATACCAGAAATAGTAGTCATACGAGGGTCATCCCAACCGCAGACATGACTTTCATCAACCAGTTGGTGTAATTTGCGTTTGCTGGTGATGGTGTATTCCAGTTCCAGGCGGGCGAATTCAATTTGCTGCGGATGACAGGGTGCTTTGACTTCATCGAGTACCCAGTCGTAAAGCGGACGGTGATCAGCAAACTCCAGCGTACACAATGAATGTGTAATGCCTTCGATGGCGTCAGACAGGCAGTGAGTGAAGTCATACATCGGATAAATGACCCAGTTGGTGCCGGTACGATGATGATGCGTGCGCTTGATGCGGTATAGCGCCGGGTCGCGCATGTTGATGTTGGGGGAGGCCATGTCGATTTTAGCGCGCAGGACGTGCGCGCCATCGGCAAACTCGCCTTCTTTCATACGCTGGAACAGGCCGAGATTTTCCTCGATGCTGCGATTACGGTATGGACTGTCTTTGCCAGCCTCTTTCAGGGTGCCACGATATTCACGGATTTCATCAGCGCTCAGGCTATCAACATAAGCTTTGCCTTTGGTGATGAGTTTGACTGCATACATGTATAGGAGGTCAAAATAATCTGAAGCATGACGTAATTCATTCCATTCAAAGCCCAGCCATTTTACGTCCTCCTCAATGGAGTGCATGTATTCGACTTCTTCTTTGTCAGGATTGGTATCGTCAAATCGAAGATTGCACTTGCCATTGAACTTTTTTGCCATACCGAAGTTCAGGCAAATGGATTTAGCATGGCCGATGTGAAGGTAACCATTGGGTTCTGGCGGAAAACGGGTTTGTATCGTTTTGTGTTTTCCCGAATCCAGATCATCCTGAATGATATTTTGAATAAAATTGGATGGGGAGGTGTTTTCTTCAGCGGTCATATCTATAGTTTCGGTTTATTGCCTAAGTTTGATATTGTGTACGGTGGCGTATTGTACATGCTTATTTTATCTCATGCTGTGTAACTGTACTTGGCCAGATGTCAGGTTTAAGTGTTTAATGGCCGATATGGATTTGCTTGAGAAAAGTGGTTTTAGAATTTTATTATTTTGGGGCGGTGGTTTTATATGTCTGAAGATTTGAGTCTTGAACAAATAAAGCAATGCCTGAATCGTGATTGTGAGTTGGTTTTATTTAAAAAAACAGATTCCACTAATGAGCAGGCGCTGCTAAAAGTAAAACAGGGTTGCATCTTGCCTCTGGTATGTTTTACTGAGGAACAGACACAAGGACGTGGTCGTCGTGGTAAAGTCTGGGTTTCGCCTCCGGGTAGCAATATATATATGAGTCTGGCATGGAAGTTTGAGATGCCAGTTAATAGTCTAGGTTGTTTGTCTTTGGCGATGGGCGTGGCCGTGGCTAGAGTATTAAAGAATTTAGGCCTGCAACAAGTAGGTCTTAAATGGCCGAATGATGTGTTGGTTGATGGTAAGAAAATAGCGGGTATTCTTATTGAGACATCGCAGATCACAGACAAAACAACCACTGCAATTATAGGGATTGGCCTGAATTTCAATTTACCTAAGGGTTCCTCGGACCTGATTGCGCAACCGTGGACAGATATTGTTTCATCAATGGGGATGGAATTTCAGCCCGGACGAAATAAGATAGCAGCTTTATTGCTGCAGGAATGCATGAGTATTTGTGACAGTCTTGTGCAGGTCAGGCAGGATTTAATGCTGGAGTATCAGCAGTATGATATTTGCCGGCAACAAGCAGTTAATATTTATCTGGATGATGGACGGTTGATGCAGGGTGTGGTTGCCGGTTTTGAAGAGAATGGTGAGATTCGCATACTGGTTGATGATGAAGAAAGACTGTTTAATAGCGCGGACATAAGTTTGAGAAAGGCGAGCAATGTTAACAATTGATATTGGAAATAGCAGTGTCAAATGGGGAATATGGCAGGAAGGACAGCTAATTCTGGCCGAAGATAGTTATTATGAGAAAGACTCATTACATGCTACGTTCGACAAAATTTATTCGGGCGCACCTTATCAGGATACTGTTTGGGTGTCCTGTGTTGCGGGTCAGGATGTCGAACGGGTGCTTGCTGACTGGATTCATAAAGAATGGTCGATTGAACCGATATTCTTACGAACAACCTCGGAGTTAGGCGGCGTCTACAATATGTATCCGCACCCTGAAGAGCATGGTGTGGATCGATGGGCGGCTTTGCTGGGCGCTAAAAAATTATATGATATGCCCGTGTGTATTATTGATATAGGCACCGCCATTACGGTTGATTTGATGGATGCTGGAGGTGTTCATCGGGGTGGTCGTATTATGCCTGGACTGGATATGATGCGAAATTCGTTATTGCAAAATACAGCGGGCATCAAACTGGTTGTTGGTGATTGTCCTGGTTTTGCGATTAATACGGCTGATGCTGTGACCAGTGGCGTTTTACATATGTTGCAGGCGGGTTTGTTGGAAGTTTGTGAATCGGCCAGAGACCGTCTGGGTGAGAAGATGCGGGTGATTTTAACGGGTGGTATGGCCGAAAAAATGTTGCCGCTTCTGGATCGGGTTGAAGGTGTTCATCATGAGCCGCATCTGGTTTTATATGGTCTGTATTATGCCTCACAACAATAAGTGTGTTGTTGGGAAGTTTTTTAACTGAAGAAAGCAATAACTTAATTGGAATAGATAAAGTATGCGCTGGTTGTTTTTATTTGTATTGCTGTTGAATATTGCGTATGTGTCCTGGGAATTAAACCGTCCTGAAGATGTGTTGGAAAAGCCAGTGGTTAACAGGAATGCGCCGAAAATCGTTTTGTTGAGTGAAATTGGTCAGGAGTCGGTTGCCGCAATATCACCTGATCGTAGCGGAGTAGTGCCTGGTCAGGGTGAAAATACAGGTCTCTCAAAGGGTGGCGGCTGTTTTACCGTTGGTCCCTTCAGAGATCTGGAGAGGCTAAGAGCAGTAACACGGGGCATAAAGAAATACGTAATTGATGCCTCCTACAGAAGCCATGAAGAAAAAGAACCGGCCATGTTTTGGGTGTATCTGAAACCAGTTGAAAGCTATAACAAAGCTAAGGCTTTGAGTGATCAGCTGAAAAACATGAAGGTGAAGGATTATTTCATTATCAATTCTGGCGAGCAGAACAATGGCATATCACTGGGGCATTTCAGAGAGAAAAATCGTGCTTATGAGCATGCAAAGTACATATCAAGTCTAGGTTTTCATCCAGAAGTTAAAGCGTTGTTTAAAGATTATACGATTTACTGGCTAGATTACGAGGTTACCCCGGGCATGAGTATCCCGGGTAGCGTCCTTGATAAGCACCTGACGAGCAAAAATAATCGTCTGGTTAGGAATTGTTCGTAAAAAAATCGGAAAAAACTGTATTTATCTCAATATCATCATTGCTTTAGCACGCCGCTTTCCCTAAAATTGCCCGCCTGTAAAACGCCGGTGTAGCTCAGTTGGTAGAGCGCCTCACTTGTAATGAGGATGTCGTGGGTTCAACTCCTGTCACCGGCTCCAGTTTTTTTATCAGCGGTAACGTGCGTTACGGTTGACAGTTGCGTTGCGCTCAAGCAATATACGCGGCTTGATTTTGGAGGGGTTCCCGAGCGGCCAAAGGGGGCAGATTGTAAATCTGCTGGTTCTACCTTCGGAGGTTCGAATCCTCCCCCCTCCACCATTGTTGACTGAGTACAGGCTGGAGGCGTAGCCAGATTGCGGGTGTAGTTCAATGGTAGAACTTCAGCCTTCCAAGCTGAATACGTGGGTTCGATTCCCATCACCCGCTCCATAAATTGTAGAGCGCGAAGGGTTTTGCTCATATAGCTCAGTCGGTAGAGCACTTCCTTGGTAAGGAAGAGGTCACCGGTTCAAATCCGGTTATGAGCTCCATTTTATTTTTTATAACATTTAATTTAATTGTAACAATTGAGATCCAGGGGAGGCATTACAGATGTCTAAACAAAAATTCGAAAGAACCAAGCCGCATGTAAACGTTGGCACCATTGGCCACGTAGACCATGGTAAAACCACATTGACAGCCGCCCTGACAAAAGTAATGGCCGAACTCCAGGGTGGAGAAGTTAAAGCCTTTGATCAGATTGACAATGCGCCAGAAGAAAAAGCACGTGGTATCACCATCTCTACCTCACACGTAGAATACGAAAGCCCGAACCGTCACTACGCGCACGTAGACTGCCCAGGCCATGCTGACTACGTTAAAAACATGATTACCGGTGCGGCCCAGATGGACGGCGCAATTCTGGTATGTTCAGCGGCAGACGGCCCGATGCCACAAACCCGTGAGCACATCCTGCTGTCGCGTCAGGTAGGCGTACCCTATATCCTGGTTTACATGAACAAAGCGGACATGGTTGATGACGCCGAGTTGCTAGAACTGGTTGAAATGGAAATTCGTGAATTATTAGACATGTACGACTTCCCGGGTGATGACACTCCAATCATCACCGGTTCAGCGCTTAAGGCACTGGAAGGCGATACCTCAGAAATTGGCGTGCCTTCAATTGTAAAACTGGTTCAGGCCATGGATGACTACATTCCAGAGCCAGAACGTGCGGTTGATCAGCCCTTCCTGATGCCTGTTGAGGACGTCTTCTCCATCTCAGGTCGAGGCACCGTAATTACCGGTCGTGTTGAGCGTGGTGTGATCAACGTTGGTGAAGAAATTCAAATTGTTGGTATTCGTGAGACCCAGACCAGCGTCGTGACCGGTGTGGAAATGTTCCGCAAACTGCTGGATCAAGGCCAGGCGGGTGATAACGTAGGTTTGTTGCTACGTGGTCTGAAACGTGATGATGTTGAACGCGGTCAGGTTTGTTGCAAACCTAACAGCGTAAAGCCGCACACCAAGTTCGAATGTGAAGTATACGTACTGAGCAAAAATGAAGGTGGTCGTCATACACCATTCTTTAACAACTACCGTCCACAGTTTTATTTCCGTACGACTGACGTGACCGGCGCCTGTGATCTACCTGAAGGCGTAGAAATGGTCATGCCTGGTGATAACGTGAAAATGACCGTGACCTTGATCAACCCAATTGCGATGGAAGAAGGCTTACGCTTTGCGATTCGTGAGGGTGGCCGCACCGTAGGTGCTGGCGTTGTATCTAAAATTATTGAGTAATCAGTCGTTTTAGATTGTAAAAAGTGATGTGCGGGAGGTAATGTTTTTACATTTCCTCCCGTGCGCAATTTAGGCCAGTGGCTCAATTGGTAGAGTAGCGGTCTCCAAAACCGCGGGTTGGGGGTTCGAGTCCCTCCTGGCCTGCCAACATTAAACGGATAATGAGCAGATGGTCGCAAAGACCGAAATAGAAGTTACTAATAAGTTAGATACAGTAAAACTGTTGCTATCAATTACGTTGTTGGTGGCAGGTATTGCTGGTTTCTATTATTACGAGGCTGAGGGCTTGATTTATCGAGTGCTCGGTTTGCTTGTGTTTGTGCTTATTGCGCTAGGTATGGTTTACACAACGCACCTTGGTCAGTCGATTGTCGGCTTTGGTCGTGAGTCGCGCGCTGAAGTACGTAAAGTGGTCTGGCCAACGCGTCAGGAAACAATACAAACAACGATGATGGTGATTGTGGCTGTGATCGTATTAGGTATTTTTCTTTGGTTTGTCGATATGATGTTGGTTAATGCTGTGCAGTATCTAACCGGGCGAGGGTAATAAACGGTGGCTAAACAGTGGTACGTAGTGCATGCATATTCAAACTTTGAAGGCAAAGTAAAAGCTTCGATAGAAGAGCATGTCAAGTTGGCTGGCATGGAAGATAAGTTCGGCCAGATTCTGATTCCAACCGAAGAAGTGGTTGAAATTAGAGATGGTGCAAAGCGTCGCTCGGAACGTAAATTTTTTCCTGGTTACGTTCTGGTTGAAATGGAAATGACCGACGAGACCTGGCATCTGATTAAAGATGTGCCCAAGGTGATGGGCTTTATTGGTGGCACTAAGGATAAGCCTGCGCCGATTACGGAAAAAGAAGCCATGGCGATTATTGGTGCAATTCAGGAAGGGGTTGAGAAACCTAAACCTAAAGTGTTGTACCAGCCAGGTGAGGTGGTCCGTGTTACCGAAGGGCCGTTTAATGATTTTAACGGTGTGGTCGAGGAAGTTGATTACGCGCGTAACCGTTTGAAAGTAGCGGTATTGATATTTGGTCGTTCTACACCGGTCGAGCTTGAGTTTGGGCAGGTAGAGAAAGGCTAGTTTTATAACTTGTCGGGGAGCCTTGACGTAAGAGCAGGGCGTTAGGACCCGGGAGAAAATTATGGCGAAGAAAGTAGTTGCTTATATAAAGCTGCAGGTTCCTGCAGGTAGTGCGAATCCAAGTCCACCCGTTGGGCCGGCGTTAGGTCAGCGCGGCGTTAACATTATGGAGTTTTGTAAGGCGTTTAACGCAAAAACTCAAAATCTTGAAAAAGACTTGCCGATTCCTGTTGTTATCACAGTTTATGCTGATAAAAGTTTCACTTTTATCACTAAGACACCGCCAGCCTCAATTCTGTTGAAAAAGGCGATTGGAGTTAAAAGCGGCAGCGCCGAACCTCACGTTAAGAAAGTGGGCAAAGTAACGCGTGCGCAGCTTGAAGAAATTGCAAATACCAAGATGGAAGATTTGACTGCAGCTGATATGAATGCCGCAGTGCGTACTATCGCTGGAACTGCTCGCAGTATGGGTATCGACGTTGAGGGTGTTGAATAATGGCTAAGTTAACAAAACGTTTGAAAGCTATTCGCGAGAAGGTTGATCGCAATAAACACTATCCGATTGAAGAAGCATTGGCGCTTTTGAAGGATCTTTCATCAGTAAAATTCAATGAATCAGTTGATGTTGCTGTCAATCTTGGTGTTGATCCAAAGAAAAGTGACCAGGTGGTTCGTGGTGCTACCGTCTTACCAAATGGTACAGGTAAAGAAGTTCGCGTAGCTGTGTTTACAGATGGCGAAAATGCCAAGGCTGCCTTGGCTGCTGGTGCTGATTTAGTGGGCATGGATGATCTTGCTGATGCGGTTAAGAAGGGCGAGATGAATTTTGATGTGGTTATTGCCTCGCCAGATGCGATGCGTGTTGTAGGTCAGTTGGGTCAGATTCTTGGCCCTCGTGGCCTGATGCCAAACCCTAAAGTGGGTACTGTAACGCCTGATGTGGCAACGGCTGTTAAGAATGCCAAGTCTGGTCAGGTTCGCTACCGCGTTGACAAAGCCGGTATTATTCACTGTTCCGTGGGTACGGTTAAGTTTGACGTGGCTGCGCTTAAAGAAAACATTGAAGGCCTGATCGCTGCGCTGCAAAAGTCCAAGCCGACTGCTGCCAAAGGTGTTTACGTGCGTCAGGTTTGTGTTTCTACAACGATGGGCCCAGGCCTGGTCGTTGATCAGTCTAGTCTGTCTTAGTCTGATTGGCTCATTTATATATTGAATGGGTGTAAAAGATTTGAAGTGTGAGTGATTCATTCATTCTTCGATAATTTGACAGCCGAGTAATCGGTGTCGTCAAAGACCGTAGGTGCGGCTCTTTGGAGTTGCTTAATTTCCTACGCAGATGGTGAAACCTTGTGTTGTTTTACAAGGTGCATCGTAGGTGGGTCATGTAATTATGTGGCCTTTGTACTTGGCTGAATTGATTTTTGAGTTTCAGGGATCAGTTCATGCTTAATTGGGAGAGCTAAAGTGGCACTAAATCTTGAAGATAAGAAAAGTATTGTCGCTGAGGTGTCTGCGATTGCTGCCAACGCGCATTCGGCTATTGCTGCTGAATACCGCGGTCTAAGCGTAGGTGAAATGACTGAATTACGTGTAAAAGCGCGTAATGAAGGTGTTTACCTGCGCGTGGTCAAAAATTCTTTGACCAAGCGTGCAGTTGAGGGTACTGAATTTGCTTGTATGCAGGATTCACTGGTAGGGCCATTATTGATGGCTTTTTCGCAGGAAGATCCTGGTGCAGCTGCTCGACTTGTTAGTGAGTTTACGAAAACTCATGACAAGTTAATCACTAAGGTGATTGCGATTGGTGGTGAGTTATTGCCAATCGAGCAGCTCGAACGTCTGTCTAAATTACCAAACCGTAATCAGGCTATTGCTCTGCTTATGGCTGTGATGAAAGCGCCGATCGAGAAATTTGTACGTACACTCAACGAGCCACACGCGAAATTTGTTCGTACCGTGGCCGCTGTTCGCGATCAGAAACAAGGCTGATCAACAAGGCAAGCGTAGTAACCAACGCTACTTAAGTAATTTAATTTAATCCGGAGAAAAGTAATGGCTGTTTCTAAAGATGATATTCTGGAAACTATTTCCAATATGTCCGTTATGGAAGTTGTTGATTTGATTTCTGCAATGGAAGAAAAATTTGGCGTATCTGCTGCGGCTGCAGTAGCTGCTGCACCAGTTGCTGCTGGTGCTGCTGCTGGCGCTGCTGAAGAAAAGGACGATTTCAACGTTGTTCTAGCTAGCATGGGTGATAATAAAGTGGCTGTGATTAAAGCAGTTCGCGCTATTACCGGCCAGGGCCTGAAAGAAGCTAAGGATACTGTTGAAGGTGCACCTGCAACAATTAAAGAAGGTGTAAATAAAGCCGAAGCTGAAGAAATCAAGAAGCAACTTGAAGAAGCTGGCGCAACTGTCGAACTTAAATAGACAGCACGCTGGTCACTGGCTTCAGCGACAGGACAGGCTGGTAGCAATTATTTAAAAAATAATTGGCTACCGGCCTTTTCCTGTTTCCAGTTTTTAAAAAAGCTGAATTTTACGGCAATAATCGACACGTTATAGAGGATTACTGATGACATATTCTTTTACCGATAAAAAACGATTTCGCAAGGATTTCGGTAAACGTCCACCTATCCTGGATGTACCTTATTTGTTATCGATGCAGATCGATTCATTTAGAAAGTTTCTGCAATCAGATGTTACGGCTGAAAACCGTGCTCCTGTAGGTTTGGAAGGCGCTTTTTCATCAGTATTTCCAATTATTAGTTATTCAACTCATGTGCGCTTGGAGTACGTGAGTTATAAACTGGGTAAGCCGGCATTTGACGTTAAAGAGTGTCAATTGCGAGGCATGACATACGCAGCACCATTGCGCGTTGTTCTGCGTCTGGTGATTTATGATAAGGAAAGCAAAAAACGAGTTACACCAAAAGAAGTAAAGGAGCAGGAAGTCTACATGGGTGAAATGCCCTTAATGACCGATAACGGGACCTTCGTAATTAATGGAACTGAGCGTGTTATTGTTTCTCAGTTACATCGTTCACCAGGCGTATTGTTTGATCACGATAAAGGTAAAACGCATTCATCAGGTAAGATTTTGTACTCTGCTCGTGTTATTCCTTACCGTGGTTCATGGTTAGATTTTGAGTTTGATCCTAAAGATAATGTCTATGTACGTATAGACCGTCGTCGTAAATTACCTGCGACAATACTGTTACGTGCTTTGGGTTATAACAACGAAGAAATTCTCGATATTTTCTTTGATCATGTTGAATATACTTTCACCAAAGATGGTGTCAGTTTTGATTTGATACCAGAGCGCCTCCGTGGCGAAACTGCGCTTTTTGATATTAAAGCCGGCAAAACAGTTGTTGTTGAATCGGGTCGTCGCGTTACCATGCGACACATTAAAGAGCTGGAAAAAGCCAATGTTAAAAGTTTGGAAGCGCCCGTTGAATATTTACTGGGCAAAACATTGGCGCATGACATAATTGATACTGAAACTGGCGAAATTATGGCGCCAGCCAACTCTGAGTTTACTGAAGAGTTAATTGCTGCTTTGCAGGAAGCAAAAGTTAAGAGCTTTAAAGTTATTTACACTAATGATCTGGAAGCGGGTCCATTTATTTCTAATACATTAAGAGTTGATACCACGACCACAAAGCTTGAAGCGCAAATAGAAATTTATCGCATGATGCGCCCTGGTGAGCCGCCAACTAAAGATGCGTCTGAGAACTTGTTCAATAACCTGTTTTTCTCAGAAGATCGTTATGACCTTTCTAGTGTGGGTCGTATGAAATTTAATCGTCGTCTTGGTCGCGATGAAGAAAAAGGTCCAGGCATCATTTACGATTATAGTCATTTCAAAGATAAGAAAGACGATATATCAAAAAAGCTGATTGAAGAACAGGGTGAAACATCTGACATACTGTCAGTATTAAAAGAACTGATATCAATTCGTAATGGTGAGGGCGTAGTCGATGATATTGATCATCTAGGTAATCGTCGTATTCGCTGTGTTGGAGAGATGGCTGAAAATGTTTTCCGCGTTGGTTTGGTACGTGTTGAGCGTGCTGTAAAAGAACGCTTAACTACTGCTGAGCAGGAAGGCTGGATGCCGCAGGATCTGATTAATGCAAAACCTGTATCTGCTGCAGTTAAAGAGTTCTTCGGTTCCAGTCAGCTGTCACAGTTTATGGATCAGAATAATCCTCTTTCAGAAGTTACTCATAAACGTCGTGTTTCTGCGTTAGGCCCAGGCGGTCTGACACGTGAGCGTGCGGGTTTTGAGGTGCGTGATGTACATCCGACTCATTACGGTCGTGTTTGCCCAATTGAAACACCTGAAGGTCCAAATATTGGTTTGATTAACTCTTTAGCTGTTTACGCACGCACCAATGAATACGGTTTTCTGGAAACGCCGTACCGCAAGGTAGTAAATAGCAAGGCAACAGGTGAAATTGATTATCTGTCTGCGATTGAAGAAGGTAACTTTGTCATTGCTCAGGCTAATGCCAGTATTGATAACAAGGGTAAACTTACTGATGAGTTAGTGTCCTGTCGTAGTGGTAATGATTTTACTTTGACTACACCTGATGAAGTGCAATATATGGATGTATCGCCCAAGCAGATCGTATCTGTGGCAGCGTCTTTGATTCCATTCCTTGAACACGACGATGCTAACCGTGCTTTGATGGGCTCCAACATGCAACGTCAGGCAGTGCCGACTTTACGTGCACAGAAACCACTGGTAGGAACTGGTATGGAGCGCACTGTTGCTCTGGATTCGGGTTCTTCTGTTGTAGCAAAACGTGGTGGTGTGGTTGACTCAGTCGATGCTGCTCGTATAGTAATTCGTGTCAATGATGAAGAAGCGGCTGATGGCAATACAGGTGTTGATATCTACAACCTGACCAAATACACACGTTCTAATCAGAATACCTGCATGAATCAGCGTCCACTGGTTGTGGTTGGTGATGTAATTGCACGTGGTGACTGTATTGCGGATGGTCCATCGACTGATATGGGTGAGTTGGCACTAGGTCAGAATATGTTGGTGGCGTTTATGCCCTGGAATGGTTATAACTTCGAGGATTCGATTCTGATCTCAGAGCGTGTGGTTGAAGAAGATCGTTACACCACTATCCATATTGAAGAAAAGAGCTGCGTGGCTCGTGACACCAAGTTGGGTGCGGAAGAAATAACTGCTGATATTCCTAACGTAAGTGAAAGCCTGTTATCCAAGCTGGATGAATCAGGTGTGGTTTATGTCGGCGCTGAAGTTAAGCCTAATGATATTCTGGTTGGTAAAGTCACGCCAAAAGGTGAAACACAGTTAACCGCAGAAGAAAAATTATTACGTGCTATTTTTGGCGAAAAAGCCTCTGACGTGAAAGATTCTTCATTGCGCGTACCTTCGGGAGTCTACGGTACGGTTATTGGTGTGCAAGTGTTTACACGTGATGGTATTGCGAAAGATAAGCGTGCACTCGAAATTGAGCATATGGAAATCGAAGAGGCGAAGAAAAATATTGATGCCCAATGGGCCATTATCGAAGGCGACCTGTTTGCTCGTATCGAAGCACTGATCACTGATAAGCAGGCAGCGGGTGGGCCTGAGGGTTTGAAGGCTGGAGCCAAGATTACAAAAACATATCTAGATAATCTGGATAGCAAGCAGTGGTCAAAGATTCGTCTTAAAGATGAAGATGAAAACAAGAAGTTGGAAGCTTTGTTCAAACAACGTAAAGATCAGCGCAAGATGCTGGACGAAATGTTTGAAGAGAAGAAAGCAAAGCTGACGGCGGGTGATGATCTGGCGCCTGGCGTACTCAAAATGGTCAAGGTGTATCTGGCGGTGAAACGTCGCATGCAGCCGGGCGACAAGATGGCGGGTCGTCATGGTAACAAGGGTGTGGTCTCAATGATTGTGCCTGTGGAAGATATGCCGCATACAGAAGATGGTACGCCGGTTGATATCGTATTAAACCCATTGGGTGTGCCTTCACGTATGAACGTGGGTCAGATTCTGGAAACACATCTGGGTCTTGCGGCGAGAGGTTTAGGTCTTGAGATCACCAGAATGCTGGACGAAAATGCCAAGATTGCTGATATCAGAAAATATCTGGATCAAATATACAATGATGAGAGCAAAAAACTTGATCTAAAATCGCTTAGCGATGCAGAAATTATGACGCTGGCAAATAATTTACGTGAAGGCGTGCCGATGGCGACGCCTGTATTTGACGGTGCGGATGAAAGTGAAATTATTCGTATGCTGGAACTGGCTAATATGCCGGTTAGTGGCCAGGTAACACTGTTTGACGGACGTACAGGTGAGAAGTTTGATCGTCCAGTGACCATTGGCTACAAGTACATGCTCAAACTTAATCACCTGGTTGATGACAAGATGCATGCACGTTCAACAGGTCCGTACAGTCTGGTTACACAACAGCCACTGGGCGGTAAAGCTCAGTTTGGTGGTCAACGTTTCGGTGAGATGGAAGTTTGGGCGCTGGAGGCTTATGGTGCATCTTATACTTTACAGGAAATGTTAACTGTGAAATCGGATGATGTAGCGGGCCGTAATAAGATGTATAAGAATATCGTAGATGGTGATCATCGTATGGAACCTGGTATGCCTGAATCATTCAACGTATTGCTGAAAGAAATCCGAGCTTTGGCAATCAATATTGAATTAGCTCAGGATAAATCATAGTTTTCAGTTATATGCTGAAACAGGTTACCCACATTAATAAGATTAGACGTTAGGAGTCAGGGCATTGAAAGATCTACTCAAGCTCATAAAGCAGCAGGGTCAAGAAGAAGATTTTGACGTAATTAAAATCAGTCTTGCATCACCTCAGCAAATCCAGTCATGGTCGTTTGGTGAAGTTAAAAAACCAGAGACCATTAATTACCGTACCTTTAAACCGGAGCGGGATGGTTTATTCTGCGCCAAGATTTTTGGACCGGTAAAAGATTACGAATGTTTGTGTGGTAAGTACAAACGCCTCAAACATCGTGGAGTCGTCTGTGAGAAATGCGGCGTTGAAGTAACCCAGTCAAAAGTTCGTCGTGACCGCATGGGTCATATTGAACTGGCAAGCCCAGTCGCACACATATGGTTTCTGAAATCGCTGCCTTCCCGCATTGGTTTGCTGCTGGATATGACGCTGCGTGAAATTGAGCGCATTCTTTATTTTGAAGCTTTCGTTGTAGTTGATCCTGGTTTGACAACCATGGAAAAAGGTCAGTTGTTGACTGACGACACCTACCTTGAAGCAATCGAAGAACACGGTGATGAGTTTGATGCGCGCATGGGTGCGGAGGCGATTCTTGAATTGCTGAATCAGATCAATCTTGATCAGGAAAGAATCCAGATTCGTGAAGATATGGGTGCAACCAAGTCTGAGACCAAGCTGAAACGTCTGGCTAAGCGTCTGAAGCTGGTTGAATCATTCCTGGCTTCTGGTAATCGTCCTGAGTGGATGATTATGACAGTGTTGCCTGTGCTGCCGCCAGATTTACGTCCTCTGGTGCCGCTCGATGGAGGACGATTTGCGACATCGGATCTGAATGATCTTTATCGCCGCGTTATCAATCGTAATAATCGTCTGCGCCGCCTGCTTGAGCTGTATGCGCCGGATATTATTGTTCGTAACGAGAAACGCATGCTGCAGGAATCTGTTGATGCACTGCTGGATAACGGCCGTCGTGGCCGTGCAATTACCGGCACTAACAAGCGTCCGCTGAAATCACTGGCTGACATGATTAAAGGCAAGGGCGGTCGCTTCCGCCAGAACTTGCTCGGTAAGCGCGTTGATTACTCTGGTCGTTCTGTGATCGTGGTGGGTCCTACGCTGAAATTGCATCAGTGTGGTTTGCCGAAGAAAATGTCATTGGAGTTATTTAAACCATTTGTATTTAATAAATTATTGCGTCGTGGTTTAGCAACAACTATTAAAGCGGCTAAAAAACTGGTTGAAAAAGAAGGTGCGGAAGTTTGGGATATCCTTGAAGAAGTGATTCGCGAACATCCAGTCATGCTCAACCGTGCGCCCACATTGCATCGATTAGGTATTCAGGCTTTTGAGCCGGTATTGATTGAAGGTAAAGCGATTCAGCTGCACCCACTGGTGTGTACCGCGTTTAACGCCGACTTCGACGGTGACCAGATGGCGGTTCACGTACCATTGTCGATTGAAGCGCAGTTGGAAACGCGTGCGCTGATGATGTCGACCAACAATATTTTGTCACCTGCTTCAGGTGAGCCGATTATTGTTCCATCACAGGATATTATTCTTGGTCTTTATTACATGACTCGTGAGTCGATTAATGTAAAAGGCGAAGGTATGGTGTTTGCGGATGTCGATGAGGTTCATCGTGCCTATGATAATGGCGAGGCCCATTTGCAGGCCAAGGTCAAGGCTCGAGTTAAAGAGATGGCCTACGATGACGAAGGTAATCTGCATGAACAGCGTATCATTGTTGATACAACTGTGGGTCGTGCTTTATTGTCAGAAATTCTGCCGCCCGGCTTGCCGTTCTCAGTGGTTAATCAGGTGCTGGGCAAGAAAACAATCTCTGGCCTAATTAATATGTGTTATCGCCAGGTTGGTCTGAAAGAAACGGTTATTTTTGCTGACCAGTTGATGTATACCGGTTTCCGTTACTCAACCAGAGCAGGTGTTTCAATTTGCATTAATGATATGGTGATTCCTGAAGAGAAATCAGCCATTCTTGTTGCGGCTGAAAGTGAAGTGAAAGAAATTCAAAATCAATACACTTCTGGTCTTGTCACTAATGGTGAGCGTTACAATAAAGTAGTTGATATCTGGTCGCATGCGAATGAAGCTGTTGCGAAAGCGATGATGGATAAGCTGGGTACTGAAGATGTTGTTGATGCTAAGGGTGAAACGGTAAAACAATTATCGTTTAATAATATTTTTATCATGGCTGATTCAGGTGCTCGTGGTTCAGCAGCTCAGATCCGTCAGTTGGCTGGTATGCGTGGTTTGATGGCCAAGCCAGATGGCTCGATTATTGAAACACCAATTACTGCTAACTTCCGTGAAGGTTTAAATGTACTGCAGTACTTTATTTCGACTCACGGTGCTCGTAAGGGTCTTGCAGATACGGCTTTGAAAACAGCAAACTCAGGTTATCTGACTCGCCGTCTGGTCGACGTTGCTCAGGATATGGTTGTACTTAACCATGATTGTGGCACAAACAATGGTAGAAAAATGCAATCTATCATTGAAGGTGGTGACGTAGTTATGCCTTTGAGTGAGCTAGCGTTGGGCCGAGTCGTTGCTGAAGATGTCTATTCACGTGATGGTGGTGATGCGGTGATCCCGGCAGGGACTTTGCTGGATGAGCACTGGGTAGAACGTTTTGATGAATTAGGTGTTGATGAAGTAAAAGTTAGAACCGTTAGTACCTGTGAAAATAGACACGGCGTTTGCTCGAAGTGCTATGGCCGTGATCTGGCGCGCGGACATCTTGTCAACAAAGGTGAGGCTGTAGGTGTAATCGCAGCACAATCCATTGGTGAGCCAGGCACACAGCTGACTATGCGTACCTTCCATATTGGTGGTGCCGCGAGTCGTTCAGCAGCAGCGAATAATATTGCAGTGAAGAACAAAGGTAAGGTTCGCCTGCATCATATTAATGTCGTAGAAAACTCTTCAGGTAACCTGGTCGCGGTATCCCGCTCAGGCGAGCTGGGTGTTATTGATGAAAATAACCGTGAGCGCGAACGTTATAAAGTACCTTATGGTGCAGTAATCTCCGTTGCTGAGGATGGTGAAGTAGAAGCTGGCCAGATTGTAGCAACATGGGATCCACATACTCATCCAATTATTACTGAAGTAAAAGGTAAAGTTAGTTTGACTGATTTTGCTGAAGGCGTCAGTGTGCAGAAAGAAATGGATGAAATTACCGGTCTATCATCTGTAGTAGTGATGGATCCGAAGCAGCGTCCTTCAGCGGGTAAAGATATGCGCCCTCTGATTACTCTGGTTGATGATAAGGGTAGTGAATTGTGTATTGCTGGTAGTGAGCAGCCTGCTCGTTACTTCTTGCCGTCAGGCGCCATTATCAATATTAAAGATGGCGATGATGTGTCTATTGGTGATGTTATTTCACGTATTCCTCAGGAATCAAGTAAGACTCGTGATATTACCGGCGGTCTGCCGCGTGTAGCTGACTTGTTCGAAGCGCGTAAACCAAAAGAGCCTGCCATTATGGCAGAAGCCACAGGCGTGGTTAGTTTTGGTAAGGAAACCAAGGGTAAGCAACGTTTTATTATTACTCAGGATAATAACGAAGCGATAGAGACGCTAATTCCTAAATGGCGTCATATCAATGTATTCGAAGGTGAGCGCGTTGAGGTCGGCGAGGTCATTGCTGATGGTGAGCTGAATCCGCATGACATTCTTCATTGGCGTGGTGCTGATGCATTAGCGACTTACCTGGTAAACGAAATTCAGGATGTTTATCGCTTACAGGGTGTGAAAATTAATGACAAACATATCGAAGTTATTATTCGACAAATGTTGCGTAAGTGTGAAGTTATTAATGGTCATGATTCACGCTATCTTAAGGGTGAAATCATCGAGCGCTCAAGTATTGCTGAAGAATCTGAAGCCTTAATCGCTGAAGGTAAACGACCTGCTGAAGTCGAGCCGATCCTGCTGGGTATCACCAAGGGATCACTGGTGACAGAGTCATTTATTTCGGCGGCATCTTTCCAGGAAACGACTCGTGTATTGACCGAAGCTGCCGTACGTGGCAGTAGCGATTCATTGCGTGGTCTGAAAGAGAATGTCATCGTGGGTCGTCTGATACCGGCTGGTACAGGTATGGCTTCTCACGAAGAAAGACGTAACCGTCGAACTGCAGCAATAGAAGAGGCTTTTCTTTCTAAAGAGGAAATGGCTGCCGAAGCAAATGCGACAGAAGAAATGCTGGTATCAGCTGAAGTGATAGAAGATACTTCCTCAGATAGTGGCGAAGAAGAGTAACGCTAAGATGCATAAACACAAGAGTGTTCTTGCTGCCAGCTAGGCAGACAGAAAGCCCTTTGGTGTTAAACAAGGTAGGGATTTATGCTTACATCACTTGACAGGTCTGAGTGATGGGCATAGAATTTCGCCTCCGTCGGCAGGCCTATTGGGCCTGTCGTTTATTTTGAGCTTGTAGGAATCATCCTCAAACGCCCGTCTGATTGGGTTTTATAGAAGGTATTAGATGACAACGATCAACCAATTGGTGAGAAAACCGCGTCAAAGCAAGGTTGCAAAAAGCAATGTGCCTGCTCTTGAGGCATGCCCGCAACGTCGTGGCGTGTGTACTCGTGTGTATACAACAACACCGAAAAAACCTAATTCGGCAATGCGTAAAGTAGCCCGTGTCCGTTTAACTAACGGCTTTGAAGTAACCAGCTATATCGGTGGTGAAGGTCATAACTTGCAGGAGCATTCCGTGGTACTGATCCGCGGCGGTCGTGTAAAGGATTTGCCTGGTGTACGCTATCATGTTGTACGCGGTAGTCTTGATACGCAAGGTGTTGCTAATCGCCAGAAAGGGCGTTCGAAGTATGGCGTTAAGAGGCCGAAGGGTAAATAATTATGTCTAGAAGAAGAGAAATTCCTAAGCGTATTGTCCTTCCTGATCCGAAATTTGGAAGTCTGCAAATTGCTAAATTTGTCAACATGATAATGAGATCGGGTAAGAAGTCGACTGCAGAATCAATCATGTATAACGCACTTGACCGTATCAGTGAGAAGGCCGAGGGTGAGGCTACTGAGGTAATGGAAAAGGCATTGGAAAATGTTAAGCCAATGGTTGAGGTTAAATCTCGCCGTGTTGGTGGTGCAACTTATCAGGTGCCAGTTGAGGTTCGTCCAGATCGCCGGGTGGCATTGGCTATGCGCTGGATTATTGATGCTGCACGTAAGCGTGGTGAAAAATCTATGCAGTTGAAGCTGGCGGGTGAGTTAATGGATGCTTCTGAAAATCGTGGTTCAGCGGTGAAGAAGCGTGAAGATACACATCGTATGGCTGAGGCTAATAAGGCATTTGCTCACTTCCGTTGGTAGTGGTTAGGATTGCAGGTTTGATTAGTGGCGCGTACCACACCTATTGATCGTTACCGTAATATCGGCATCATGGCACACATTGATGCCGGTAAAACAACAACAACAGAACGTGTACTTTTTTATACCGGTATTTCGCACAAGATAGGCGAAGTGCATGATGGTGCAGCTGTCATGGACTGGATGGCGCAGGAACAGGAGCGAGGGATTACGATTACTTCTGCGGCTACCACTTGTTTTTGGAGTGGTATGGAAAAGCAGTATAAGCAGCATCGTATTAATATTATTGATACGCCGGGGCACGTTGATTTTACCATCGAAGTAGAGCGTTCACTTCGTGTTCTGGATGGTGCCTGTGCGGTTTTTTGTGCGGTCGGTGGTGTTGAGCCGCAATCTGAGACGGTTTGGCGGCAGGCACATAAATATGCAGTTCCGCGCATCGTCTTTGTGAATAAAATGGATCGTGCTGGTGCGGATTTTTTTCGTGTAGTAGATCAGATAAGAGATCGTCTTGGTGCGACACCAGTGGCGATGCAAGTGCCTATTGGTGCTGAAGAAAAATTTGAAGGTGTGGTTGATCTCATAAAAATGAAGGCTATTCATTGGAATGAGGAAAACATGGGTTCAAGTTTTTTTGAAACGGATATCCCAGCGGGTATCTTAAAGCTATGTCAGCAGAAGCGTGAACAAATGCTGGAAGCTGCGGCAGAGGCTACAGAAGAGCTGATGGACAAATATCTGGAGCAGGGAGATCTGGCTGCAGAAGAGATTAAGCTGGGCATTAGAAAGCGAACTCTGGCTAATGAGATAGTGCCAGCATTTTGTGGTTCTGCATTTAAGAACAAAGGTGTGCAGGCCATGCTGGATGCTGTTATTGATTACATGCCGTCACCGACTGACGTGCCTGCGATTAAAGGCGTTCTAGAAGACGAGACTGAAGGCGAGCGCCATGCTTCAGATGATGAGCCGTTTGCGGCTTTAGGATTTAAGATTGCCACTGACGCTTTTGTTGGTACCCTGACTTTTTTTCGTGTTTATTCAGGCGTGCTGAAATCGGGTGACATGGTATATAACTCTGTGAAGAGTAAAAAAGAGCGTGTTGGTCGTATTGTGCAAATGCATGCTAATAGTCGCGAAGAGATTAATGAGGTTCGCGCTGGTGATATCGCTGCTGCCATCGGCCTCAAGGATGTTACTACAGGGGATACGCTTTGTGACATTAATGCGGTTATAACGCTTGAACGCATGGTGTTTCCAGAGCCGGTTATATCGGTGGCGGTTGAGCCGAAAACCCTGGCGGATCAGGAAAAGATGGGTGTTGCGCTGGGCAAATTGGCGCATGAGGATCCATCCTTTCATGTGCAAACAGATGAAGAGTCGGGTCAAACGATCATTTCCGGAATGGGTGAGCTGCATCTGGAAATTATCGTCGATCGCATGAAGCGTGAATTTAGTGTTGATGCTAACGTGGGTAATCCACAGGTGGCATATCGTGAATGTTTGCGTAAGAAGGTTGAGCAGGAGTCGAAGTTTGTTCGTCAGTCCGGCGGGCGTGGTCAATATGGCCATGTTTTTCTGCGCATTGAACCACTTCCACCTGGTTCAGGATATGAGTTCGTTAGCGAGATTATTGGTGGTGCGATACCCAAGGAGTTTGTTCCAGCAGTTGATAAAGGGATACAGGAGCAGATGAAGAATGGTGTTGTTGCTGGTTATCCTGTCGAAGATGTCAGGGTGACTTTGTACGACGGTTCTTATCACGATGTTGACTCCAGTGAGATAGCGTTTAAGATCGCGGGCTCAATGGGTTTCAGGGAAGGCGCATTAAAAGCGAACCCGACCATCCTTGAGCCAATGATGAAGGTTGAAGTGGTTACGCCCGAAGAGTACATGGGCGATGTTATGGGTGATATTAGTCGCCGACGTGGTGTTTTAGGTGGTCTGGAAGATGCGCCTGCTGGAAAGATTATACGTGCCGAAGTGCCGTTATCTGAGATGTTTGGCTACTCAACATCTCTGCGCTCCGCGACACAGGGTCGTGCAACGTATTCGATGGAATTCGAAAAATACGCTGAGGCACCCGATACGGTGGCCGATGCATTGATTAATTCAAGAAGAGGTTAGTGCCGGGTACCCGGGGCTGGATTTAAAGTACAAAGGTAATTAGCGATGTCTAAACAAAAATTCGAAAGAACCAAGCCGCATGTAAACGTTGGCACCATTGGCCACGTAGACCATGGTAAAACCACATTGACAGCCGCCCTGACAAAAGTAATGGCCGAACTCCAGGGTGGAGAAGTTAAAGCCTTTGATCAGATTGACAATGCGCCAGAAGAAAAAGCACGTGGTATCACCATCTCTACCTCACACGTAGAATACGAAAGCCCGAACCGTCACTACGCGCACGTAGACTGCCCAGGCCATGCTGACTACGTTAAAAACATGATTACCGGTGCGGCCCAGATGGACGGCGCAATTCTGGTATGTTCAGCGGCAGACGGCCCGATGCCACAAACCCGTGAGCACATCCTGCTGTCGCGTCAGGTAGGCGTACCCTATATCCTGGTTTACATGAACAAAGCGGACATGGTTGATGACGCCGAGTTGCTAGAACTGGTTGAAATGGAAATTCGTGAATTATTAGACATGTACGACTTCCCGGGTGATGACACTCCAATCATCACCGGTTCAGCGCTTAAGGCACTGGAAGGCGATACCTCAGAAATTGGCGTGCCTTCAATTGTAAAACTGGTTCAGGCCATGGATGACTACATTCCAGAGCCAGAACGTGCGGTTGATCAGCCCTTCCTGATGCCTGTTGAGGACGTCTTCTCCATCTCAGGTCGAGGCACCGTAATTACCGGTCGTGTTGAGCGTGGTGTGATCAACGTTGGTGAAGAAATTCAAATTGTTGGTATTCGTGAGACCCAGACCAGCGTCGTGACCGGTGTGGAAATGTTCCGCAAACTGCTGGATCAAGGCCAGGCGGGTGATAACGTAGGTTTGTTGCTACGTGGTCTGAAACGTGATGATGTTGAACGCGGTCAGGTTTGTTGCAAACCTAACAGCGTAAAGCCGCACACCAAGTTCGAATGTGAAGTATACGTACTGAGCAAAAATGAAGGTGGTCGTCATACACCATTCTTTAACAACTACCGTCCACAGTTTTATTTCCGTACGACTGACGTGACCGGCGCCTGTGATCTACCTGAAGGCGTAGAAATGGTCATGCCTGGTGATAACGTGAAAATGACCGTGACCTTGATCAACCCAATTGCGATGGAAGAAGGCTTACGCTTTGCGATTCGTGAGGGTGGCCGCACCGTAGGTGCTGGCGTTGTATCTAAAATTATTGAGTAATTTATTATGGCAAAAGCAAACCAGCACATCAGAATTCGTTTAAAAGCATTTGATCATCATCTGATCGATAAGTCAGCAAGCGAAATCGTTGAAACAGCAAAAAGAACAGGCGCGCATGTAAAAGGTCCTATTCCGTTGCCAACGAAAAAAGAGCGTTTTACGGTACTTATATCACCGCATGTGAATAAAGATGCACGTGACCAGTATGAGATTCGTACTCATAAGAGAATGCTGGATATTGTTGATCCCACAGATAAAACAGTCGATGCTTTGATGAAGCTGGACCTGTCTGCGGGTGTGGATGTACAAATAAAACTTAACTAACTAGTACACGGGGCAAATTTACTGGTATAATGCCCCGCTTTGTTGTCTGGCTAACAGTGGTTCTCTGGTTAGGGAAGGCTGTTTAAAGTTACGGCGCGAAGCATCTTATTATCGTAAGTCCGGCTGGTTTGTGATGGCGGGATACTGCGAAAACAGAAATTAAGTAGCTGTGTGGTTTAGCGGCGAACATGGTACGTAAAATTTAATTCATTAATCCTGGTGGTAGCCGGGATTAAGTAGCTGATTTTCCTGATGAAAAACCAGGGGTTCAGTATTTTTTTAGCAGGATACGACATGGCAATTGGTATTGTTGGTACAAAAATAGGTATGACACGCATCTTTACCGAAGATGGCGGTGCGACTCCTGTGAGTGTGATTGAGGTTCAGCCCAATCTTATTACTCAGATAAAAACGCTTGAAAAAGACGGCTATGAGTCTATTCAGGTAACCACGGGTGTGCGTCGTGCAAGTCGAGTGACTAAGGCGATGGCGGGTCATTATGCGAAAGCAGGTGTGCAGGCTGGTCGTGGCTTATGGGAATTCAGAGCTAATGCTGATGAAATCGGTGATCTTGCCGTTGGTGGTCAGTTATCACTAAGCATGTTTGAAGCGGGTCAGAAAGTTGACGTTAGCGGTAAGACAATAGGAAAAGGTTTTCAGGGCGGTATAAAGAGGCATAACTTTGCGATGCAAGATGCTACGCATGGTAACTCTTTGTCACATCGTTCAAATGGTTCGATTGGTATGTGTCAAACACCGGGTCGAGTCCTAAAAGGTAAAAAAATGTCAGGTCACATGGGTGATGCTAATCGCACCATTCAGTCGCTTGAGGTAGTAAGAATTGATGCTGAGCGTGGATTGTTGTTGATTAAAGGTTCAATCCCGGGTTCCAAAGGTAGTGACGTTGTCGTTAGTTCGGCGGTCAAGGGTTCCTGAGTTTCAGGTTTTAAGTTAGAGATCATAAGAAGAGATTAATAATGGAACTGCAGTTACATAACAGTAAAGAAATGATTGCTGTGTCAGATACAGTATTCGGTTCTGATTATAAAGAAAGTCTTGTTCACCAGTTAGTGACAGCTTATATGGCGGCGGCTAGATCTGGAACAAAGGCGCAGAAAACCCGTTCCGAGGTCAGAGGTGGTGGTGCTAAGCCCTGGAATCAGAAAGGTGGTGGTCGTGCACGTGCGGGTACTATCCGTAGCCCATTGTGGCGCACTGGTGGTGTAACGTTTGCGGCGAAGCCAAGAGATTACACTCAAAAATTAAATAAGAAGATGTATCGTGCTGGTATTCGTTCTATTTTCTCTGAGCTGGTCCGTAGTGAGCGCCTTAGGGTTGTTGATGATATCACTGTCGATGCAATAAAGACTAAGCAGTTAGTTGCGAAGCTAAGTGAATTGGGTGTTGGCAAGACTCTGATTGTTACCGAGACAGGTGATGAAAAATTGTATTTGTCAGCTAGAAATCTTCATCACGTAGAAGTGACTGATGTTGTTGGTTTGTCGCCTGTTAATCTGGTTAGTTATGAAGATGTAATTATAACAGTTGGTGCTGTTCGCGCTATTGAGGAATGGTTGTCATGAACCAAGAACGTATGTATCAAGTTTTATTGTCGCCACATGTATCTGAAAAAGGCACAGTACTTGCGGAAGAGCAAAATCAGCACATCTTCAAAGTTGCATGTGATGCGACTAAAAGTGAAGTTAAATTGGCAGTAGAAGAGATCTTTAAAGTTAAAGTTGAAAAAGTTCGAATCATGAATATCAAAGGCAAAGTAAAACGTTTTGGCGGGCGTGTAGGTAAGCGTTCTGATCTGCGTAAAGCCTACGTTACCTTGGTTGAAGGTAATGATGTTGATCTTGCTGGTATTAGCTAGCGCTGAAGGGTATTAGAGGCTTTTAAATCATGGCATTAGTAAGAACAAAACCTACATCACCTGGACGTCGCTTTGTCGTAAAGGTTGTAAATAAGGAATTGCATAAAGGCGCGCCTGTGCGTGCTTTAACAGAAAGCAAGAATAAGAGTGGTGGTCGTAATAATAATGGCCGCATTACTACGCGTCATATTGGCGGTGGTCACAAACAAAAATATCGTATTGTTGACTTTAAGCGTGATAAAGATGGAATTCCAGCATCGGTTGAGCATCTTGAGTATGATCCAAATCGTAGTGCCAATCTTGCCTTGTTGCTTTATAAAGATGGCGAACGTCGTTATATTATTGCCCCGAAAGGCGTTGCTGCTGGTAATGAGTTGCTTTCAGGTGCAAGCGCACCTATCAAAGCAGGTAATACGCTTCCATTGAGCAATATACCGGTTGGTACGCAGATTCACTGTATCGAGATGAAGCCAGGCAAAGGTGCGCAGATAGCACGAAGTGCTGGTACCTCTGCTCAGTTGCTGGCGCGAGAAGGGCTTTACGTAACATTACGTCTTCGTTCAGGCGAGATGCGCAAGATTCATGTTAATTGTAAAGCGACCATCGGTGAAGTGGGTAATTCTGAGCATGGTTTGCGTTCATTAGGTAAAGCTGGTGCAACGCGGTGGAAAGGTGTTCGTCCTACCGTTCGCGGTGTGGTTATGAACCCGGTTGATCATCCGCATGGTGGTGGTGAAGGTCGTACATCTGGTGGTCGTCACCCTGTATCTCCATGGGGCGTGCCTACCAAAGGTTACCGTACAAGAGCTAACAAACGTACAGATAATATGATTGTACGTCGTCGTAACAAGTAATAAATACAGCAGGATTTAAAGAGGATATATAGTGCCACGTTCATTGAAAAAAGGTCCATTTATTGATCATCACCTGTTGGATAAGGTTACCAAAGCCGCAGCGGCCAACGACCGTAAACCTATAAAAACATGGTCACGCCGTTCTACGGTATTTCCTGAAATGGTGGGTCTGACAATTGCTGTACATAATGGTCGTCAACACGTACCAGTTTTGATTAACGAGAATATGGTTGGACATAAGTTGGGTGAGTTTTCTTTGACCCGTACTTTTAAAGGCCATGTCGCTGATAAAAAAGCAAGGTGATATTGTGGAAGTAGTAGCTAAACATAGATACGCTCGTGTATCAGCACAGAAATGTCGATTGGTTGCGGATCAGATTAGAGGTTTGCCGGTTGAGGCAGCATTGGCAGCTTTGACATTTGGTGTTACTAAATCATCGGATCTTATGAAAAAAATATTAGAGTCCGCCATTGCTAACGCTGAGCATAACGAAGGCGCTGATATTGATGAGCTAAAAGTTTCCAAGGTCATGGTAGATGAAGGTCCAACCATGAAAAGAATTCGGCCTAGAGCAAAAGGTCGAGCTAACAGAATTTTAAAGCGTACAAGCCATATTACGGTTTGTGTTGCAGATCGCTAGAGAGAGAATCGTATAATGGGACAAAAAGTACATCCTGTAGGTATTCGTCTTGGTATTTCTGCGGACTGGAGCTCAAAGTGGTACGCCTCATCAGCGGACTTCCCTGGTCTCTTAAATGCAGATCTTAAAATCCGTGAATACTTAAGAGAAAAGCTGGCAGCCGCAAATGTAAGCCGAATTCAAATTCAGCGTCCAACACGCTCATGCCATGTAACAATTCACACGGCTCGCCCTGGTGTTGTTATTGGTAAGAAAGGTGCGGATATTGAGATTTTGAGACAGGAAGTGGCGAAAATTTCTGATATGCACATCAATAATGTGAAGTTGAGTATAGAAGAAATTCGCAAACCAGAGCTTGATGCGCAACTGGTTGCAGAGGGCATTACTCAGCAATTAGAGCGTCGTGTAATGTTCCGCCGTGCAATGAAGCGTTCTATCCAGAACACCATGCGCATGGGTGCTCAGGGTATCAAAATTAAAATTGGTGGTCGTTTGAATGGTGCTGAGATTGCTCGTAGTGAACAATATCATGAAGGTCGCGTGCCTTTGCACACACTGCGTGCTGATATCGATTATGGCTTTGCAGAAGCAAAGACAACTTACGGCATTATAGGTGTGAAAGTTTGGATCTATAAAGGCGAAGTTTTTGATTTTCATAACAGAGACGAGTCAAAAACACCTGCAAACGCAGCTGTCTAGTTGCTGTTAGAGAACAGAGGATATATAAGTGTTACAACCTAAGCGTACAAAATTCCGTAAGCAGTTCAAGGGTAAAAACCGTGGTCTTGCGCAAAATGGAAATAGGGTTAGTTTTGGTGAGTTTGGTTTAAAAGCTGCAGAACGTGGTCGTGTAAGTGCCCGTCAGATTGAAGCTGCTCGCCGTGCAATGACTCGTCATATTAAGCGTGGCGGAAAAATCTGGATTCGTGTATTTCCTGATGTGCCAATTTCAAGTAAGCCATTAGAAGTACGTATGGGTAAAGGGAAAGGAAACGTTGATCACTGGGTGGCAAAAGTTCAGCCTGGTTTTGTAATGTATGAAATGGAAGGTGTTTCAGAAGAAGTAGCAAGAGAAGCATTTAAGCTGGCAGCAGCTAAATTGCCGATTAAAACAGTATTTGTATCTCGGACGGTGATGTAATGTCGACTGCGCAAGAATATAGAGCAATGTCCGTTGAGGACTTGAATAAAGAATTGATTAATTTACGTCGTGAGCAATTTAGTCTCCGTATGCAAATGGGTGCTGGTAATACTCCAAAAACACATTTGTTTTCTGTAGCTAAGCATAATATTGCACGTGTAAAAACAGTGCTTAATGAAAAGAAAACAGGTAATAAATAATGACAGCTTCAGAAAATAAGGCTGAAAAAGTACAGCGTACACTGACCGGTTCAGTGACAAGCAATGCAATGGATAAGACAGCGACCGTAATGATTGAACGTCGCATCAAACATCCTGTGTATGGAAAATATATTACACGTTCAACTAAGTTACACGTTCATGATGAAAATAACGAGTGTAATAAAGGTGATGTCGTTGTTATCGAACAGTGTCGACCAATTTCTAAAACCAAGTCCTGGAATTTGGTTCAAGTAATTGAAAAGTCCACTGCGGTTTAATAGAAAGAGTTACAGGAAGCAGTCATGATTCAGATGCAAACAATATTGAATGCTGCCGACAACAGTGGTGCTCGCAAAGTGCAGTGCATCAAAGTGTTGGGTGGTTCACATCGTCGCTACGCGGCTGTGGGGGACGTGATCAAGGTTAGTATTAAAGATGCTATACCACGCGGCAAAGTTAAGAAAGGTGAAGTCTACAATGCTGTTGTAGTGCGTACTGCAAAGGGTGTTCGTAGAAGTGATGGCTCAGTTATTCGTTTTGATTCGAATGCTGCAGTTTTGTTGAACGCATCGTTGCAACCTATTGGCACACGTATCTTTGGCCCTGTTACTCGTGAATTGAGAACAGAGCGTTTTATGAAGATTATTTCACTTGCGCCAGAAGTGCTGTAGCGGGAGTTTTGAGATGAATAGAATTCGTAAAGGCGATCAAATCGTTGTTATCAGTGGTAAAGATAAAGGCCGTCAAGGTACTGTCCTGAATGTGAGCGCTGATGATCGTGTCCTGGTTGAAGCAATAAACATGGCTAAAAAACATACCAAGGCTAATCCTATGCAGGGAATTGAAGGCGGTATTGTTGAGAAAGAGATGCCACTGCATATTTCAAATATTATGCTGTTTAATCCTATGACTAACAAAGGTGATCGAGTTGGTTTTAAGGTTCTGGAAGATGGACGTAAAGTTCGTTATTTCAAGTCGAATGGCGAAGTTGTTGACGTTTAGGTAATAGAATAATGGCAAGATTAGAGCAATATTATCGCGAAACAGTTATCAAGAAATTGATGGCCGAGAACGGTTTTAAAAACATCATGCAAGTACCTCGTATTGAGAAGGTTACTATCAACATGGGTGTTGGCGAGGCGATTGGCGACAAAAAAGTATTAGAACATGCGCTCGCAGATATGGAGAAGCTGGCAGGGCAAAAACCTGTTACCACGCTTGCGCGAAAATCTGTAGCGGCATTCAAGGTTCGTGATGGTTATCCCATCGGATGTAAAGTGACTTTGCGTAACGAACGTATGTATGAGTTCCTGGATAGATTGATCACAATTGCTATTCCACGTATTCGTGACTTCCGTGGTTTGAATCCAAAGTCTTTCGATGGCCGTGGTAATTATAATATGGGTGTAAAAGAACAAATTATATTCCCGGAAATACAGTACGATAAAATTGACAAGATTCGCGGCATGGATATTTGTATTACTACAAGTGCCGCTGATGATGAAGGTGGTCGTGCATTATTGACAGCATTTAATTTCCCATTCAAGGGTAGAGACTAGATATGGCAAAAGTATCAATGAAGCAACGCGAGAAAAAAAGAGCGTGCTTGGTTAAGAAATATGCAGCGAAGCGCACAGATTTACGTGCGGTTCTTAATGATCAAGAAGCTAGCTTTGATGACAAAATGGCAGCGCAAAAAACTTTGCAAATGCTGCCAAGAGATTCATCTGCTGCGAGGCAGCGTAACCGCTGTCGTGTAACTGGTCGCCCACATGGGGTGTATAGAAAATTCGGTCTTTGCAGAAATAAGTTGCGTGAAGCAGCGATGCGCGGAGATATTCCTGGTCTTGTTAAGGCTAGCTGGTAGTAAAAGGTAAACGATTATGATGTCAGATCCAATAGCAGATTTGCTAACACGTATCCGGAATGGTCAATCTGCTGGTAAGGCTAAAGTGTCCATGCCTTCTTCAAAAGCAAAGGTTGCAATTGTTGAAGTTATGAAAAATGAAGGTTATGTAGCAGATTATTCTGTCAGTGATGATGGTAAGCCAGTGCTTACTGTTACGTTAAAATATTTTGAAGGCCGTCCTGTTATTGATGAGCTAAAACGAGTTAGCCGTCCGGGCTTGCGTATCTATAAAGGTAGTGATGAATTACCAAAGATACTAAATGGTCTGGGTGTTGCAATTGTTTCAACATCAGCAGGTTTAATGACAGATAGCCAGGCACGAACCGCGGGTCATGGCGGCGAAGTGCTTTGCACAATATCATAAGGTATAACAATGTCACGTATAGCAAATAAACCAGTAGAGATTCCAGCTGGCGTTGAAGTTAACGTCAAAGGCCAGACAGTTTCTGTAAAAGGAAAAAACGGTCAAATGTCTATTGATGTACACGAAAAAGTTAATGTTGAACACAGCGATGGTGTGTTGCACTTTAGTGGTCGTGAAGGTGTTTTTGGTTCGGTCGCGATGGCAGGCACAATGCGCTCATTAACTGGCAATATTGTAGTTGGTGTAACTCAAGGCTTTGAAAAGAAGCTTTCACTAGTTGGTGTAGGTTACCGTGCACAGGCTCAAGGCAATATTCTGAACCTGACACTTGGTTTCTCTCACCCAGTGAATTATGCGGTGCCAGAAGGTATCAGCATTGATACACCAAGTCAGACTGAAGTTGTTATCAAAGGCATGGATAAACAAAAGGTTGGCCAGGTAGCGGCAGAAATACGTGCTTATCGTCCACCTGAGCCATATAAAGGTAAAGGAGTTCGTTATGCTGATGAGCACGTACTTCGTAAAGAAGCTAAGAAGAAATAACGTCAATCGATAGTAAAGAGACGATACGATGAATTTAAAGAAATCGAATAGATTGCGCAGAGCAAAAAAAACCAGAGCTAAAATAAGCGAAATTGGTTCTTACCGCCTGAGTGTGCATAGAACACCACGACATATATATGCACAGGTTATTTCTGCTGTTGATAGTAAAGTTGTAGCGACTGCTTCAACTCTGCAGAAAGATGTTGCTGCCGATCTTAAATATACAGGCAACGTAGATGCAGCTTCAGCGGTTGGAAAAGCAATTGCTGAAAAATCAAAATCAGCTGGAATTACTGCGGTCGCATTTGATCGTTCTGGTTTCAAGTATCATGGCAGAGTAAAGGCTTTAGCTGATGCTGCACGTGAAAATGGCTTGGAGTTCTAATAGGATTTTATAATGGCAAAAATAGATTCACGCGTAGAGAAAGACGACCTTATTGAAAAACTAGTAGCAGTTAATCGTGTTGCAAAAGTAGTAAAAGGTGGCCGTCAATTTGGTTTTACAGCACTGACTGTAGTTGGTGACGGTAACGGAACAATTGGTTTTGGTTATGGGAAGGCAAAAGAAGTGCCTTTAGCTATTCAAAAAGCTATGGATAAAGCTAGAAAGAATATGCAAAAAATTGATTTGAAAGATGAAACATTGCAGCACGCCATCGTTGGTATACATGGTGCAGCTAATGTTTACATGCAACCAGCATCTGATGGTACCGGTATTATTGCTGGAGGCGCTATGCGTGCAGTTTTTGAAGCGGTTGGTGTTAAGAATGTACTGGCTAAAATTAACGGTTCACGTAATCCAATAAATGTAGTGCGTGCAACAATTAACGGTTTGACATCTATGTCATCGCCCGCATATGTTGCAGCAAAACGTGGCAAAAAAATCGAAGAAATAATTGGTTAGGTAACGATTGTGGCAAACAAAGAACTTAAAGTAACATTGGTGAAAAGCATAATAGGCCGATTACCGTCGCATCAGGCTTGTGTACGTGGTCTTGGTTTGCGTCGTACGAACCATACCGTGACGGTGATTGATACACCAGAGAATCGCGGCATGATAAACAAAGCTTATTATATGCTTTCAGTCGAGGAGATCTGAACATGTATCTAAATGATCTTTCGCCTGCAGAAGGCAGTAAAAAAGTAGCTAAACGTGTTGGTCGAGGAATTGGTTCAGGCACGGGTAAAACATCTGGAAGAGGCCATAAAGGTCAAAAATCACGTTCAGGTGGATTTCATAAGGTAGGTTTTGAAGGTGGACAGATGCCACTGCAACGCCGTTTGCCTAAAGTGGGCTTTAGCTCTCGCATGGCAAAACATAGTGCAGAAGTACGTCTGAGTGAGCTAGCAAATATTGATGCAGACGTTATTGACGTTGCTGTATTGATTGCTGCTAATGTTGTTCCAGCTGTTACCAAAAAAGCAAAAGTATTTGCTTCTGGTGAATTAACTAAAGCGGTGAACTTAAAAGGTATTCAAGTAACCCCAGGCGCTCGAAAAGTTATCGAAGCTGCTGGTGGCAAGATCGAAGCTTGATTCTCTATAACACATTAAATAGATAGTTATAGAAATGAGCGAAAAAAAGGGTAATTTCCACGAACTTAAACAGCGACTGTTATTTGTGCTGGGTGCGTTGATTGTATTTCGTATAGGCACATTTATTCCAGTTCCTGGTATTGATCCCAATGTACTGTCGACATTGTTTGAGCAGCAACAGGGTAGCATCCTTGGTGTCTTTAACATGTTTTCAGGTGGCGCTCTAGGACGTATGTCGATGTTTGCGCTCGGCATTATGCCTTATATTTCGGCATCGATTATTATGCAGCTACTGGCGGTTACAGTTCCTTCATTGGAGCAGATTAAGAAAGAAGGTGAGGCAGGGCGTCGTAAAATTGCCATGTACACTCGCTACTTTACTCTGGTACTGGCAACATTTCAGTCGATTGGAATTGCAACAGCACTACAGACGCAGTCAGTAGGTGTAGATGCACTGGTAATAAACCCGGGCATTACTTTTGTTTTTACCGCTGCCATTACACTGGTTACTGGCACGATGTTTTTAATGTGGTTAGGTGAGCAGGTGACAGAGCGTGGTATTGGTAATGGTATATCCATTATCATATTTGCGGGTATTGTTGCAGGTTTACCGACCGCGATTGGTGGTACTCTCGAACTGGTAAGAACCGGCGAGTTACATACCCTGGCTACCATTTTCTTGTTCGCACTGGCTGTGCTTGTCACTGCCTTTGTAATATTTGTAGAACGTGGTCAGCGAAGAATTACGGTAAATTATGCCAAACGTCAGCAGGGCCGACGCCTATATGCTGCACAAAGTAGCCATTTACCGCTTAAGCTGAACATGGCAGGCGTAATACCACCGATCTTTGCATCGAGTATTATTCTGTTCCCAGCAACTATGGGAAGCTGGGTAGGGCAAAACAAAGGCATGGAGTGGTTGCAGGATATTGCCAGTGTGCTCTCGCCTGGACAGCCAATATATGTGATGCTTTATGCGATAGCGATTATATTTTTCTGCTTTTTTTACACGGCCTTACAGTTTAATGCTCGTGATACAGCAGATAATTTGAAAAAATCCGGTGCGTTTATTCCAGGTATTAGACCTGGCGACCAAACCGCTAAATATATAGATAAGGTTATGACCCGGCTGACATTTGTTGGTGCTCTTTATATAACCCTGGTGTGTTTATTGCCTGAGTTTTTGATTTTATATTGGAATGTACCATTTTATTTTGGTGGTACCTCACTACTTATTATCGTAGTAGTAGTCATGGATTTCATGGCCCAGATACAATCACACTTAATGTCTCACCAGTATGAAGGCATTATGAAAAAGGCAAATTTACAAGGTTATAAACGATAATTTGTCAGGTGTGCTTGCCTAACTATTTGATTTATAAAGAAGTATTGAATCGATACTGATTCGGAGAAAGAAAATGAAAGTACGTGCATCAGTTAAAAAATTATGTCGAAACTGCAAAATTGTCAAACGTAGCGGTATCGTTCGAGTGATATGTGCAGATCCACGCCATAAACAGCGTCAGGGTTGATTTGGTAAGGTATTCTCAGTAAAATTGCGCGCTTTGTCGCGAACAGACGGAAACAGTAAATGGCTCGTATAGCAGGTATAAATATTCCATCACATAAACATGCAGTTATTGGTTTAACGCATATTTATGGTATTGGTCTAACACGTTCAAAAAGCATTTGTGAAATAACAGGTATTCCGACCGATAAAAAAATCGGCGAGTTATCTGAAGATCAAATCGAAAGCTTAAGAACCGAAGTGGGTAAGTTCATCGTAGAAGGTGATCTTCGTCGTGAGGTTTCAATGAGTATCAAGCGCCTGATGGATTTAGGATGCTATCGTGGTATTCGTCATCGTCGCGGTCTGCCACTACGTGGCCAACGCACTAAAACTAATGCTAGAACTCGTAAAGGTCCACGTCGACCTGTTACTCGCTAGTCAATAATAGGCAGATTATATAATGGCAAAGCCAGAAGCACGAAAAAAAATTAAACGCACCGTCACTGATGGTGTAGCGCACATTTTCGCTACATTTAACAACACTATTGTGACTATCACTGATCGCCAGGGTAATACACTATCATGGGCAACCGCTGGTGGTTCAGGATTCCGTGGCTCACGTAAAAGCACACCATTCGCTGCACAGGTTGCTGCCGAACGTGCTGGTACACGCGCAAAAGACTACGGCGTTAAAAATGTAGATGTACTAGTAAAAGGTCCTGGCCCAGGTCGTGATTCCGCTGTGCGTTCATTAAATAATATCGGCTTTAAAATTACCAATATTACAGATGTAACACCCATTCCTCATAATGGTTGTCGTCCGCCTAAAAGGCGTCGTGTTTAAGATCGGAGAGTATTAAGTGGCTAAATATATAGGTCCAAAGTGTAAGCTCAGTCGTCGTGAAGGCGTTGATCTTGAATTAAAATCATCACTGCGTTCACTCGAGTCCAAGTGCAAACTTGATCAGGTGCCAGGTCAGCACGGTGCTCGCCGCACACGTTTGTCTGACTATGCTTTGCAGTTACGCGAAAAACAAAAGCTACGTCGTATTTATGGTGTTTTAGAAAAACAATTTCGTAACTACTACAAAGCCGCAGCAAGCCAGAAAGGATCAACAGGTGAAAACCTGCTGTCATTGCTAGAAACAAGACTTGATAACGTTGTTTATCGTAGTGGTTTTGGAGCAACACGTGCGGAAGCGCGTCAACTAGTGAACCATAAATCGATCCTTGTTAATAATAAGGTAGTCAATATACCTTCTTACAAGGTTAAAGCTAATGATGTTATAGCTGTACGTGAAAATGCCAAGAAACAGACACGAATCATTGACGCTTTAGGTATGGCTAAACAGAAAGGTATTTCTGACTGGATTTCTCTGGATGAAAGCAAACTTGAAGCAACTTTCAAGAATGTACCCGAGCGTGCTGATTTACCACCGAGCATTAATGAACAACTTGTTGTAGAACTTTACTCCAAGTAGAGGAGCGAATACCGAATGTCAGGTACTGATGAAATTCTTACACCTCGTACTATTAGCGTGCAGTCTTATAATGATACGCACGCCAAAGTGGCGCTTGAGCCATTAGAACGAGGCTTTGGCCACACACTGGGCAACGCTTTACGTCGCATTCTACTATCTTCAATTGAAGGTAGTGCCATTGTTGAGGTTCAAATTGAAGGTGTTGAGCACGAGTACAGTGCTATTAATGGTGTGCAGGAAGATGTTTTAGAAATCCTGCTCAACATGAAAGGTGTTGCTCTCATAATGCACAACAATGATGAAGCTACAATCACATTAACCGCTAAAGGACCCTGTGTCGTAACAGCAGGTGATATTGTAACGGGTCATGATATAGACATCGTCAATCCAGGCCATGTTATTGCTAATCTTAATAAAGAAGGCAGTCTTAATGTAACAATGAAAGTTGTGAAAGGACGTGGTTACAAGCCAGCTTCTAGCATGATTAATGAGTCAGCGGAATCTACAGCTATTGGTGTGTTACGACTTGATGCTTCTTTCAGCCCAATTCGTCGTGTCTCATACAATGTTGAGAGTGCGCGTGTTGCACAGAGTACTAATCTGGATAAATTGATTCTTGATCTGCAGACCAATGGTACTGTTGATCCAGAAGCTGCTATTCGTACAGCAGCAACAATACTGCAGGATCAACTGTCAGCTTTCGTTAATCTTAAGAGCATGGAAGACGAAGAGATTGTTGACGAAGAAGCAGATATTGATCCAATTCTGTTACGTCCAGTTGATGAACTTGAATTAACAGTTCGTTCTGCAAACTGTCTGAAAGCAGAAAGTATTTATTATATAGGTGATCTTATTCAACGCACTGAAGTTGAGTTGTTGAGAACACCCAATCTGGGTAAGAAATCATTGACAGAAATCAAAGATGTTTTGGCATCACATGGTCTGTCACTGGGTCTTCAACTCGACAATTGGCCACCTGCCTCTCTTAGAGATAAAGAAGCCAGCTAAACAATATAAAGGTTTATTAAAATGCGTCATCGTAAATCAGGTCGTCAACTTAGCAAGAATAGCAGTCATCGCAAAGCGATGTTCAGCAACATGACTAATTCTTTATTCGACCATGGCATTATCAAAACGACACTGCCTAAGGCAAAAGAACTGCGCCGAATTGCAGAACCGTTGATCACAATGGCTAAAACTGATTCAGTTGCTAATCGTCGTTTAGCTTTCTCACGCCTACGTGACAAAGCAACTGTTGGTAAGCTTTTCACTGAGCTAGGTCCGCGTTATAAAGAACGCCCAGGCGGTTATACTCGCATTATGAAATGTGGTTTCCGTTCAGGTGACGTAGCGCCAATGGCATACATTGAACTAGTTGATCGTCCTACTGTTGCGATTGTAGAAGCCGCTGAATAAGCTTAAATCTCAACTGCAATAAAAAAACCGGCCAAGGCCGGTTTTTTTATTGCAGTTGAGATGGTTTTTTATCTGTTGGCCTGAAATATTTGTTTGAGATAGTGTCCTGTGAATGATCCGGGTACTTCTGCTACCTGCTCTGGTGTGCCCTGAGCAATGATAGTTCCTCCTTTATAACCTCCCTCCGGACCCAGATCTATAATCCAGTCAGCCATCTTTATTATATCGAGATTGTGTTCGATTACGATGACTGTGTTACCGTGGTCTCGGAGTCGCAACAACACCTCGAGGAGCTGCTGAACATCATGAAAATGCAAGCCAGTTGTAGGTTCATCGAGAATGTAAGCCGTTTGACCAGTATCACGCTTGGACAATTCTTTGGATAATTTAATACGCTGAGCTTCGCCACCGGAAAGTGTGGTGGCACGCTGGCCCAGTGTAATATAAGAGAGCCCTACATCCATTAGTGTTTGTAGTTTACGTTTGATAACTGGAATGGCATCAAAAAAGACAAGCGCGTCTTCAACAGTCATTTCCAGCGCTTCGTGTATGCTCTTGCCCTTGTATTTAATTTCCAGCGTCTCACGGTTATAGCGCTTGCCCTTGCAGACATCACAGGTGACATAAACATCGGGTAAGAAATGCATTTCGACTTTAATTACGCCATCACCCGAGCAGGCCTCACAACGTCCGCCTTTAACATTAAAGCTAAATCGGCCCGGTTTGTAACCTCGTGAACGTGCTTCCTGTGTGCCTGAAAACAGTTCCCGCATCGGTGTGAACAAACCGGTATAGGTAGCCGGATTGGAACGAGGTGTTCGTCCAATCGGTGCCTGATCAATCTCTACCACCTTATCAAAGTTTTTGATGCCGCTATGTGACACAAAAGGTGCTACAGACATTGAGTTCTGGTTAATTTCTCTGGCCAAAATGGCGTAAAGGGTATCGTTGATTAATGTTGATTTGCCAGAGCCGGAAACGCCGGTAATGCAGGTTAGTAGTCCTACTGGTATTTCTAGGTCTACATTCTGCAGGTTGTTGCCACTGGCACCTTTTATTACAAAGGATTTATCGGTCCTCGGTGTACGGAATTCAGGAATTTTAATTTGCCTGACACCGGATAAAAACTGACCGGTAATGGATTCAGGGGTATTGATAATGTCTTCATAAGTGCCCTCTGCGATGACTTCACCGCCATGAACACCCGCACCAGGCCCGATATCAATGATGTGATCGGCCGTTCGGATGGCATCTTCATCATGCTCAACAACAATGACAGTATTGCCAATGTCGCGCAGATGGGTGAGCGTGCCCAGTAATCGATCGTTGTCACGCTGATGCAAGCCAATGGATGGCTCATCGAGAATGTACATAACACCAACCAGTCCGGCACCAATTTGACTGGCGAGTCGAATTCTCTGTGATTCACCGCCAGACAAGGTATCTGAATTTCTATCGAGTGTTAAATAATCCAGGCCAACATTCACCAGAAAATTGAGGCGCGCAGATATTTCGGTATTTATTTTATCCGCAATTTCGCCACGTTTACCGGTGAGGCTGAGGTTGCTAAAAAAATCATAGGCATGAACTATCGGCAAGGCGGTAATCTGTGCCAGTGTCTTATCCTGTATAAAAACATGCCGGGCGGCAACATTCAGGCGGCTGCCCTGGCAGCTGGGACAGGCTTGCTGTGACATGTATTTAGCCAGCTCTTCACGAATTACATTTGAATCGGTTTCACGGTAGCGCCGTGCCATATTGTGGAGTACACCTTCGAATGTATGGGTACGTTTTTTTCCCCGGCGACCACGATGTCCGGGATAGTGAAACTCGATTTTTTCTTGATCGCTACCGTATAAAAGAATGTTTTTAAATTCTTCATCCAGATCTTCGAATGGAATTTCTATATCAAAACCATAATGCTCAGCCAGGCCCTGAATAATGCTGAAGTAATAGGCGTTGCGGCGATCCCATCCCCGGATGGCGCCACCCGCCAAGCTCAGATGGGGATTGCTGATGACCCGGTCGGCATCAAAAAACTGGCTGTGACCAAGACCATCACAATCAGGGCAGGCACCAGCAGGGTTGTTGAAGGAAAACAGGCGTGGTTCCAGCTCCTGCAGGCTATAACCACAACTTGGGCAGGAAAAGCGCGCAGAAAAAACCAGATCTGTTTTTTTCTCATCATCCATGAAAGCAATCGTGGCCACATCATCGGCCAGATTTAAAGCCGTCTCGAAAGACTCGGCTAATCTTAATTTGATGTCATCGCGCACCTTGAATCGGTCGACAACCAGTTCGATGGTATGTTTTTTATTGGCATCGAGATTCGGAATCTCATCCAGTTCATAAACCTGTCCATCAACCCGGGCTCGAATAAATCCCTGCTGTTTGAATTCGGCGATTTGGCCGTGAAACTCACCTTTGCGGTCTCTGATTACGGGCGCCAGTAGCATTAATTTTGAATCAGCAGGAAGCTCAAGGACAAAATCGACCATCTGGCTAATGGTCTGTGCTTCCAGCGTGGTGTTATGCGTTGGACAGCGCGGCGTACCGGCACGGGCAAACAATAAACGCAGATAATCGTAAATTTCTGTGGTGGTACCGACAGTGGAACGCGGGTTGTGCGAAGTGGTTTTCTGTTCGATGGAGATAGCCGGAGACAGGCCTTCAATATGATCAACATCCGGTTTTTCCATCATTGATAAGAACTGCCGGGCATAGGTGGACAGCGATTCAACGTAGCGGCGTTGACCTTCAGCAAAAATAGTATCGAAAGCTAATGATGACTTGCCCGAGCCGGACAAGCCGGTAATAACGATAAGTTTGTCGCGAGGAATATCAATATTGATATTTTTCAGATTATGAGTGCGGGCACCGCGTATTTGAATTGTGTCCATGAAGCTGTTTCTGTTACCGATTTCGAGTTTTTAAAAAGCAATCTGGTAGAATGCATCTTTTTAGTATCTCAGGTCAACCGCTGGTTGAAAAACAGGTCATTAATGTCAGTGTTTCAGGAAAAATTAGGTTCACAGGAAAGACGGGCAGGGGCTTCTCTGGCATTGATCTATGCTTTTCGTATGCTGGGCCTGTTCATGATCCTGCCAGTATTTGCCATCTATGCTGAAGACCTGCCCGGAGCTACCCCCTGGTTAACCGGCCTTGCTCTGGGTGTCTATGGATTAACTCAGGCCATTTTACAAATCCCGTTCGGCATGCTTTCCGACAAGATTGGCCGAAAACCCGTTATTGCTGGTGGCTTGCTAGTTTTCGCTATCGGCAGCTTAGTGGCTGCTTCGTCTGACGGAATCTATGGCATTATCGCGGGCCGGGCACTACAGGGATCGGGCGCAATTGCCGCTGCCCTGATGGCGTTGGCCGCCGACCTGTCGACTGAGGAGCATCGTGTACGCATGATGGCGATGATCGGGATGAGCATCGGCGTTGCGTTTGCGTCTTCCATGGTGCTGGGCCCGGTGCTCAATGAGTGGATTGGCGTCTCGGGCATATTTGCCGGCACCGCCGTGCTGGCTGTCATGGGTATCGGCATCCTGTATTTGTTTGTGCCAAATCCGCCGGACAGCCATTTTCATCGCGATGCCGAGCTTCAAACCTCAAGCCTGAAATCCGTACTCAAGACCATTGATTTGCTTCGGCTGAATGCCGGTATTTTTGCGCTACATTTTGTGCTGATGTCGGTGTTTCTGGTGATACCGCTGGAACTGCGTGATGATGCCGGTTTGGCCTCCGCTCAGCACTGGCAGCTGTATCTGCCGGTTTTTATCGTGTCAGTTGTGTTGATGGTGCCTTTTATACTTCTGTCCGAGCGTAAAAATCTGATGAAGCCGGTATTTGTCGGTTCAATAGCGGGTCTGACTGTAGCTATTGTCGGCTTACTCAGTGGCCGTGATCTGACCACCATCACCATTTTTTTGCTGCTGTTTTTTACCGCATTCAACCTGCTGGAAGCCAGCTTGCCCTCGCTGGTGGCCAAAACAGCGCAGGCTGACCAGAAGGGTACCGCCATGGGCGTGTACTCCAGCAGCCAGTTTATGGGCGCTTTTGCCGGTGGCGCCGTCGGTGGTATGGCGCATCACGTCTGGGGTATTGATGGTGCCTACACGGCGGCATTGGCTATGTCATTGATCTGGCTTCTGATCGCTATCTTTATGAAAAAGCCCAGAAACTTGAGCACCTATTTGATGAAAGTGTCGGATGTTACTGAGCAGCAGCTATTGGCGGTGAGAGGCGTGGTCGAGGCGGCCATTATCAAAGGTGAGGGGGTCGCCTACCTGAAGGTGGAAAAACACATTCTTGATGAAGAAAAACTGTTATCGTTTGCGCAAGACATCATATAAACTTCAGCTGCATTAACAACAAGCCAAACATATATAAGACGAAATAAACGCGGAGAGTAAAATGGCACGAGGAGTAAATAAAGTAATTTTGGTGGGCAATTGTGGAAAGGATCCGGATACCCGCTACATGCCGTCTGGAGGCGCTGTCACCAATGTTTCTGTGGCAACATCAGAGAGCTGGAAAGACAAGCAGAGCGGCGAAACCAAAGAGCGCACCGAATGGCATAATGTGGTTTTTTTCAACCGCCTGGGTGAAATCGCTGGCGAGTACCTGAAAAAAGGTTCACAAATTTACGTGGAAGGCAGCCTGCGTACCCGCAAATGGCAGGACAAGAACGGCCAGGATCGTTACACTACCGAGATTGTCGCCAGCGAAATGCAGATGCTGGGCGGTCGAGGCGGCGGTGATAGCTATGCTCCAGCGCAGAACCAAAGTCAGCCTGCCAGCAATCAGTCCTATGATGACCGCCAGTCAGCACCTATGGTCGAAGAAGGTTTTGATGATGATATTCCGTTTTAAAAATCAGCATTGACCATAAAAAAATTCCAGAAGGCCTCATTTAATGAGGCCTTCCTGTTTCTAATTGAAGTTAGTGAATCCACCCCATCTATTTGTCAAATCGGCTAAAATAACTTTTAGTTTTTTCATAACAATCTTACTGGTTGTCATTATAGGGTAATTTATGTGTGGTATCGTTGGTGCAGTCGCTGAGCGAAATGTAACGCCTATTCTTCTCGAAGGTTTGCGTCGTCTTGAATATCGCGGTTATGACTCAGCTGGTATTGCTGTACTCAATCAAAATAATTGTATTGATCGTATACGTCGAGTTGGCAAGGTGCAGATTCTGGCCGATGCACTGGAAAAGAATCCTCTGCATGGTGTGGTGGGTTTGGCGCATACACGTTGGGCTACTCATGGTGTCCCGAGTGAAAAAAATGCCCATCCTCATGTCTGTAATGATTCAGTGGTCATTGTTCATAATGGCATCATCGAAAATCATGGCATCTTGCGTAAACAACAAAAAGCCGCCGGATTTACTTTTACCTCCGATACCGACACTGAAGTTGCTGTACATCAGGTTGAATATTATTTAAAGCAGGACAACGATTTATTGTCGGCAGTAATTAAAGCTGTTGCTGATTTTGAAGGAGCATATGCATTAGGGGTTATAGCTACATCGGAACCGGGGCGTTTAATCGCGACTCGTAGCGGTAGCCCATTGGTGATTGGCATGGGTTTGGGTGAGCATTTTATTGCATCCGATGCCTCTGCATTGTTACCCGTCACACGCCGTTTTATTTATCTACATGAGGGTGATATCGCTGATATATGTGCCGATTCAATGGTTATATACGATAAAAATGGGCAGCGAGTTGAACGCGATATACATGAATCAGATCTTAGTGCGGACTCAACAGGTAAAAATGGTTATCGCCACTACATGCTCAAAGAAATTCATGAGCAGCCTACCTGCTTGCTGGATGTGCTTGAAGGTCGAGTGCTCAATGGGAAATTATCAGATGCGGCCTTTGGTTTTGGCGCATTAGAAGTTTTCGATAAGATTAAGAGTATTCAGATTATTGCCTGTGGCACCAGTTATCACGCCGGGCTGGTGGCCAAATACTGGCTTGAAGACCTGGTGGGTATTCCATGCCGGGTCGAAGTGGCCAGTGAGTTCCGTTATCGCAATCCAGTATTGTTGTCAGACAGTTTAATTGTCACCGTCTCACAATCGGGTGAAACAGCCGATACGCTGGCTGCTCTGCGCAGTGTGAAAGATAAAGTCAGTGCTACTTTGGCGATATGTAATGTTCCCGAGAGCTCGTTGGTAAGAGAAAGTGAGCTTAGTCTGATGACACGTGCTGGTCCGGAAATTGGTGTTGCCTCGACCAAAGCTTTCACTAGTCAGTTACTGGCACTATTGATGCTGGTGGTCGCGTTGGGTAAAAAACGTGGTATGAAAGAGCAACAAGCAATTGCGCTGATGCATGAAGCGTTATCACTGCCGACTATCATTGAAAAAATTCTGTCGAATAAAGCTGCTATAGAAAAATGGGCAGATGCATTTACCGAGCTGAACAATACTATATTTCTTGGCCGTGGTGTCCTGTTTCCTATTGCTCTGGAAGGTGCGCTCAAACTCAAAGAAATCTCCTATATTCACGCAGATGCTTATCCAGCGGGTGAGCTCAAACATGGACCGATCGCGTTAATTGAACCGGGTAAACCTGTGGTTGCGGTTGTCTGTAAAGATGGTTTTGAAGATAAAATTAAATCGAACTTACAGGAAGTACTGACACGTGGAGGCGAAATTTATGTGTTTGTTGATGAGCGTCTGGATATGTCGGATTTGGGTGAACATTGCCACATAATGGCTTTGCCGCCAGTGTCATCAATACTCGCGCCTTTGTTGTACGCTATCCCTCTACAATTGCTTTCATATTTTGTCGCAGTGCTGAAGGGAACTGATGTCGATCAACCGAGAAATCTGGCGAAGTCGGTGACTGTAGAATAGGGCGCTGAACGATTTATTCTGTAAATCCTACTAATTGTCGGTTTACTATGTCCTTGATCACTTAATAATCAATGATGATTTCGGTGTATTAAACGTGATATTCTAACCACATTGAATGTTTCCACAGGACTTTATGACTAGTAAACCACCGATCAGTGCCTATGCTGATCCTACAAAATCGTGACCCGTAAGCTCTATATCAAGACCTTCGGATGTCAGATGAACGAATACGATTCGTCCCGAATGACCGATGTGCTCGCCGAATCCCATCAGCTTGAATTAACCGATAATCCAGAAGAAGCTGACGTGCTGCTGTTGAATACCTGCTCGATCCGCGAAGGTGCGCAGGAAAAGGTATTCTCTCAGCTCGGCCGCTGGAAAAACTGGAAAAAGGATCGTCCTGATCTGGTCATTGGTGTTGGTGGTTGTGTGGCAAGTCAGGAGGGCGCAACGATTCAGAAACGCGCGCCTTATGTTGATGTGGTGTTTGGCCCACAGACAATTCACCGTTTACCCGAGATGATTAGTCAGGTGCAACAGCATCGTCGTCCAATGGTGGATATCAGTTTCCCTGAAATTGAGAAATTTGATAATTTACCGGCACCGCATGCTGAAGGCCCGACGGCGTTTGTTTCGATTATGGAAGGTTGTAGTAAATACTGTACTTTCTGCGTGGTGCCATACACGCGCGGTGAAGAAGTTAGTCGCCCCTTTGATGATGTCCTGGCCGAGGTTTCGGGTTTGGCTGAGCAGGGTGTGCGAGAAGTCAATCTGCTGGGGCAGAACGTTAACGCCTACCGCGGTGTGATGCACGATGGTGAAGAAGCCGATCTGGCGCTGCTGATTCATTATGTCGCGGCGATTGAGGGTATAGACCGGATTCGTTTTACAACTTCGCATCCTATGGCTTTTTCAGATAGTCTGGTTAAAGTTTTCGGTGAAGTGCCTGAACTAGTGAATTTTTTACACCTGCCGGTGCAGAGTGGTTCTGATATTGTATTGAACGCTATGAAGCGTGGCCATACTGCACTGGAATATAAATATATTATTCGTCGTTTGCGTGAGGTGCGCCCCGATATTTCGATTTCATCCGATTTTATCGTCGGCTTTCCGGGGGAAAGCGATGCTGATTTTGATGCGACTATGAAGTTGATTAATGATATTGGTTTTGATCAATCTTTCAGTTTTATTTATAGTGCACGGCCGGGCACTCCTGCCGCTGATCTTTACGATGGTGTGGAGTTGATAACTAAAAAACATCGTCTGGCAATATTGCAGGATGTAATCAATCGCAATGCTGTTGCCATTAGTCAGTCTATGATGGGGACAATACAACGTGTTCTAGTCGAAAGCGTTTCCAGAAAAAGTGATGAGCAGCTAGCCGGTCGAACAGAGAATAATCGCATGGTTAATTTTTTTGGAGATAAAAAGTTGATTGGTAGTTTTGTTGATGTACGTATTACAGAAGTGCGGACTAATTCATTGCAAGGAGAATTTGTCGCATTCTCAGAAAAAGAGAACGTCAGAAAACTCGCATGAATGAGTCTTTAAATTTTGATTTGTTGCCAGTGGATAATAAACGTTTGGCCAATTTGTGCGGCCAATTTAATGAAAATATTAGTCAGCTTGAAAAATACTTTGATGTAACTATTGATTGCAGTAGTAACCGTTTTCAGATTAGCGGCGAAGATAGTCATTCCAGAGCCGCTATGCAGTTAATAAAAAAACTCTACAGTGTTGCCGAGGATGAAGTATTGGCGCCTGCCGTGGTGCAATTATATTTGAATGAATCGAGTGAGGGTATAGTGACAGAAGATGTCAGAGGCGGAATGCCACAGTGGCAGGTTAAAACTCGCAAGGGACCAGTTAAGGGACGTGGTCAACACCAGAAAGAATATCTGGATGCGATAAAGAGCAATGATTTAGCACTGGGCATAGGCCCTGCTGGGACGGGTAAAACTTATCTGGCTGTCGCCTGTGCAGTCGATGCACTAGTCAACGATGAGGTGGATCGTCTGGTGCTGGTGCGTCCGGCGGTAGAAGCGGGTGAGCGTCTGGGATTTCTGCCCGGCGATTTGTCACAGAAAATCGATCCTTATTTACGACCTATGTATGATGCATTGTACGAAATGATGGGCCCGGAGAAAGTTGCCAAGCTGATTGAGCGTAATATTATTGAAATTGCACCGCTGGCTTACATGCGAGGCCGCACTCTGAATGATGCCTTTATTCTTCTTGATGAAGCGCAAAATACCACTATTGACCAGATGAGAATGTTTTTGACACGAATTGGTTTTGGTTCCAAGGCAGTAGTCACGGGCGATATAACACAGGTCGATTTACCTCATGAAAAAGTATCAGGCCTGCGCCATGCCATGCATTTGCTGGAAAATATGGAAGGTGTCGGCATTACGCTTTTTGATGCGCAGGACGTTGTTCGCCATCCGTTGGTGAAAAAAATTGTAATGGCTTATGAAAATGAGGAAAGGTCTTAGTTTATGGCCATCATTATAGAGTTATCTATTTCAGATGATGTTGATCAGGCCTCTTTACCCAATGAAGAAAATCTCCAGCACTGGGCACAAGCCAGTTATCCTGATGATGATGAGGCAGTGGCCAGTATGCAGATTGTAAGTAGTGATGAAATGCAAATTTTGAACCGGGATTACCGTGGTCAGAACAAGCCGACCAATGTATTATCATTTCCAATGGAGTTGCCCGAAGAAATAGGTATAAACATTCTAGGCGATCTAGCTTTGTGCGGCGAAGTAATTGAGATGGAGGCTAAGCAGCAGGCTAAAAAATCTGAAGCGCATTGGGCACATATGGTTGTGCATGGCATGTTGCATTTGCAGGGCTATGATCATATTGAAGATGATGAAGCTGAAATAATGGAAGCAAAAGAGATCGAAATAATGAAAAATCTCGGTTTTGAAAACCCATACAATTAAATGATTTTAAATAAGATTATATTTTTATGAATAATTCGAAAAATAATCCATCCTGGTTTTCAAATTTTATTCAGCAGTTTGCAGGTGATAAAGATGATCGTGCTTTGTTGCTTGAAAAATTAAAGGATGCACATAAACACGGCATTATTGATGCGGAAGCACTGACCATGATTGAAGGCGTGTTTCAGGTTTCTGAAATGCGAGTACGTGATATTATGGTGCCACGTGCCCATATGGTCGTTTTGCACGATGATATGAGTGTGGTGGATATGTTACCGCTGATTGCCAGCTCAGGGCATTCGCGTTTTCCTGTGATAGATGAGAATCTGGATGAAATTGTCGGGATTTTGCTGGCTAAAGATTTATCCCGTTACAATGATGAAAAAAGTCGTGATGAATTTGAACTGAAGGACATTCTGCGCCCCGCTGTTTTTGTGCCGGAAAGTAAACGACTAAATGTGTTGCTGAAAGACTTTAGAAGCAGCCGCAATCATATGGCAATTGTCATTGATGAATACGGCGGTGTGGCCGGACTAGTGACAATTGAAGATGTGCTCGAGCAAATTGTTGGTTCGATTGATGATGAGCATGATGATGCAGATGCGGCCAATATCCAGCGCCATGGTTACCATCGCTATAGTGTACGTGGCTTAACACCAATCAGTGATTTTAATGAGTTTTTTGATGCGGATTTAAACGATGATCAATTTGATACCATTGCCGGTTTTGTTACGCATGAAATTGGCCATCTTCCCGAGCGTGGAGAAGAAGTGACCGTGGGTAATTTTCAGTTCAAGGTGATTAGCGCCAATTCTCGCCGTATCAATAATCTGCAAGTTACCATGCAATCAAGCTCGGCTTCTTCAGGCGATTAATTTGAGTCTTAATAAGGATATTGAAGGATGTGCACAGCTTGAGCCGATCTAAAAAAAGACCCTCAGTTTTTTCTATAGAATCACGTTTTTTACCGTTAGCTAGTCTGCTTGCCGGTGCTTTAACTGTGTTGTCTTTTGCGCCACACAATCAAGTCTGGCTGCTCTATCTATTAATCACTTTTATATTTTATATCTGGCTAAAATCAAGTCCTAAAAAAGCCTTTTTCCATGGCTGGTTATTTGGTCTGGGCATGCAAGGTACAGGTATTGGCTGGATTTATTTTAGTCTGCACTATCATGGTGGCAGCCCTGTTTTATTTGCAGTCCTGCTGGTTATTTTACTGGCGGCCTGTCTGGCTGTGTTCACGGCTTTGATGGGGTTTTTGGTTAATCGATTTTGCGCAGCCGGCAAACCAGCCAGGCTTATTTTGTTATACCCCATGTCATGGGCCTTGTTTGAATGGCTGCAGGGTATTGCTTTAACCGGTTTTGCCTGGCAGCAGCTGGGGTACACACAGATTGATTTACCGTTGTCGGGTTTCGCACCGTTAGTGGGTAATCATGGCGTGAGTCTACTGGTTGCTATGACTTCAGGCAGCCTCGTGTTATTGCTGACTAATTCGAGATGGCGCAAAAAAGCTGTATTGCTGTTACTGGGCATTTGGCTGACAGGTTTTTTGCTCAAACAAATCAACTGGACCGACGCCAGTGGTGATGAAATTAAAGTCGCTCTGATCCAGGGCAATATTCCACAAAGCCTGAAATGGAAACAGGAGTCGCGTACGCCAAGCATGCAGCGATATCGGCAGCTTTCCATAGAGCAACGTGATGTTGATTTAATCATCTGGCCGGAGACCGCTATTCCCGGTTTTCAGCATCGTTTAAATGATTACATCGCCGATCTCAGTCGGGACATGAAAAAAAATAACACGGATTTGCTGGCCGGCATTTTCATTAGCGATCTGGAGACGGGGCGTTATTACAATAGCCTGATCAATGTGCACGGTGGTGACTACCGCAAACGTCATCTGGTTCCACTGGGCGAATATATCCCTCTACGTTTTCTGATCGATTTCTTTAGTCATTGGGTGAAAATACCAATGTCGGATATTGATTCTGGTGCTGATAACCAGCCCTTGTTGCACGCAGCCGGTCAGCCATTGGGGGTGAGCATCTGTTTTGAGGATGCTTTTGCGCGCGATGTGCACAGAGATTTACCGGAAGCGACCTTGCTGGTGAACGTAAGCAACGATGCCTGGTTTGATGGCTCCTTCGAGCCTTTCCAGCATCATGCCATTGCCCGCATGCGAGCGCTGGAAAGCGGCCGTTTCATGCTGCGCGCCACCAATACCGGCATCTCTTCGATCATCGGGCCAAAGGGCGAGGAAATCGCGGTCTCATCGCAGTTTGAAATACAGGTATTGAAAGCCAGCGTCCAGCCCATGACGGGTTCCACTCCTTATATTTTCTGGGGTGATCTGGTGCTGGTGCTGAGCTGTTCGGCCGTGCTGGCTGGCTTTTTCCTCAGGGGCCGGCGCAATCGCTGATTACGGTTGAGTGCTTTGAGCGCGTTGAAAGACGGTGTTTTTGCACTCGGGGCAGGGTTCTATTTCGCCGGTGGTAACAAAAGAAACGTTACGTCCGCATTGTGTGCAAACCAGTGTGCCGGGACCGGTGATTTCTCCGCTACGGTATTCATTGGGCACATGGGGCGGGTTTTGAAATTGCTCCAGTTCGATGCGGGTGCGGTCGGCCACCGATAGAAACAGGTCAATAATATTGCGCTCGATAATTTCAATGTCCAGCATCAGCCAGTCACCAAATTCTGCACTGGTTTCCATCATGTATTCGGCGGCATCATTGATATCGCGTTTGATGTATTCACTGATTTCATGCGCCTCTTCCACGGTGACTTCACCAAGATGAACCGCCTGTTCCTTGGCCGCATTCAGGGCCTTTTGCAAGGTCAGGTCCGAAGTGTCGGCATTTTCGAACTTTTCACGAATGGCGGCCATCATCTGATTGTAGGTATTGATCAGACGATTCGATGATTGGTGCTTGTTGTTTGATGTCATAATTTCCAGCTTGAAAGGGTTCTGTTTACGTGTTTATGGTTTCCTAACCTGCACCCCTCGTGTATCCTTCCACTTTACATTTATAGCCCAGAAAAGTCCGTCTTGCCGACGCAACTGACGAACTGTTGATTAGTGTCATAAAAACTATGCAGAAAGAATACAATCCCCAGGAAATTGAATTAAAAGTCCAGAAAACCTGGGAAATACAGGGTACTTTTAAGGCGGTTGAAGACGCCGACAAAGAGAAGTTTTATTGTCTGGCCATGTTTCCTTACCCCAGTGGCCGCCTGCACATGGGGCATGTGCGCAATTACTCCATTGGCGACGTGATTTCCCGTTACCAGAAGATGCTGGGCAAAAATGTGTTGCAGCCTATGGGCTGGGATGCTTTTGGTTTGCCGGCAGAAAATGCGGCGATAAAAAACAAGGTGCCGCCGGCCAACTGGACTTACCACAACATCGATTATATGCGTGACCAGCTCAAGCGACTGGGTTTCGGCTATGACTGGGATCGCGAACTGGCGACCTGCAAGCCCGAGTATTATCGCTGGGAGCAGTGGCTCTTCACCCGGTTGTTCAAGAAAGGCCTGGCCTACAAGAAAACTGCCGCCGTGAACTGGTGCCCGAACGATAAAACCGTGCTTGCCAACGAGCAGGTCATCGACGGCAAATGCTGGCGTTGCGATACCGTTGTCGAGCGTCAGGAAATTGCGCAGTGGTTTATGAAAATCACCAGCTACGCCGAAGAGTTGCTCAATGATATCGACAAGCTGGAAGAGTGGCCGGAAAAAGTTCGAACCATGCAGCGCAACTGGATAGGCCGTTCTGAAGGCGTTGAATTGCAGTTCGAGGTGGAAGGCGAAGCGCCGTTAACCGTGTACACCACGCGTCCCGATACCCTGATGGGCGTAACTTATGTAGCCGTGGCCGCCGAACATGCGCTGTCGAAAAAAGCCGCAATCAATAATCCCGCCTTGCAGGCCTTCATTGAAGAATGTAAACACTCCGGTGTCGCCGAAGCCGATATGGCGACTATGGAAAAGAAAGGCATGGCCACGGGCCTGATGGTCAGCCATCCCATTACCGGCGAGAAGGTGCCCGTCTGGGCGGCCAATTTTGTGCTGGTCGATTATGGTTCCGGTGCAGTGATGTCGGTACCGGCTCACGATGTGCGCGACCATGCTTTTGCCAAGACTTATGGCCTGCCGATCAAAGCCGTGATTGCCCCTGCCGAGGGTGCTGATATTTCTGTTGAAGAAGAAGCTTTCGTTGAAAAGGGCGTGCTGAAAAATTCCGGTGAATTTGATGGCCTGACTTCCGAGCAGGCTTTCGATGCCATCGCTGACAAGCTGCAGTCCATGGGCAAGGGCGAGAAACAGATCAACTTCCGTCTGCGCGACTGGGGTGTTTCCCGCCAGCGTTATTGGGGCACGCCGATTCCCATTATCAACTGTGATTGTTGTGGTGCTGTGCCGGTACCTGAAGATCAACTGCCAGTGGTACTGCCGGAAGATGTCGATTTCAGTGAAGTGATTGGCTCGCCGATCAAGCAAATGCCGTCGTTCTATGAAACCACCTGTCCGAGCTGTGGTGGCAAGGCTGAGCGTGAAACCGATACCTTCGATACCTTCTTTGAATCGTCATGGTATTACGCGCGCTTCACCTGTCCTGATGCGAATCAGATGCTGGATGAGCGTGCCAAATACTGGGCGCCGGTCGATCAGTATATCGGCGGCGTTGAACATGCGGTTTTGCATCTGCTGTACGCGCGTTTCTTCCATAAGCTGATGCGTGATGAAGGCCTGGTCGACACCGATGAGCCTTTCAAACGACTGCTGACGCAGGGCATGGTGCTGAAAGATGGCTCCAAAATGTCGAAGTCAAAAGGTAACACGGTCGACCCGCAAGGTTTGATTGAGCACTATGGCGCAGACACCGTGCGCCTGTTTACCATGTTTGCCGCGCCACCCGAACAGTCACTGGAATGGGCTGACAGCGGTGTTGAAGGCGCTTCGCGATTCCTCAAGCGTTTGTGGAAACTGGTGGAAGAAAATATCGAGGCTGGTTCAGCCACCGTTGATACAGAGACATTAAATGCCGGGCAAAAACAGATGCGCCGTAAGGTGCACGAAACCTTGCGCAAGGTGAGCGATGACATTGGTCGCCGTTATACGTTTAACACTGCAATCGCTGCGGTCATGGAACTGATCAACGAGCTGGCCAAATACAATGATGACAGCCAGCAGGGCAGTGCCATCATGCGTGAAGCGATTGAGTTCATCACCCTGATGCTGTCACCGATTGTGCCGCACATTACCCAGCAACTATGGCAGGAGCTGGGCCATGAAGGTTTGGTCGCAGAAGCCAGCTGGCCCGCCTATGATGAGTCGGCGCTGGTTCAGGATGAGATCGAAATCATGATTCAGGTGAACGGCAAATTGCGTTCAAAAATAACCGTGCCCGCGGGCGCGGATAATGCTACGGTCGAAGCGCTGGCTTTGCAGGATGAAAAAACCATCAGCAACATCGAAGGCAAAACTGTACGCAAGGTAATTGTTGTGCCTGGACGTCTGGTTAACCTGGTTGTTGGCTGAAGCAGATTGTGAGCAGTTTACATAAAAAAGTTTTTATTTTTATGCTGATTGCATTAGTGGGGTTGCAGACGGCCTGTGGTTTTCATCCTCGAGGTGTGGTTGGTTTGCCTGATCATATTGCGCCGCTCTTTCTTGATTTAAGTTCAACTGATGACGGTCTTGGGCATGAATTGAGAATACTGTTATCGTCATCTGATAAAGATGACCTGGCAATATCAAAAACTAAAGCAAAAACGATTTTGACTATTTCAAATATGCAAAAGAAACAGCGTTTGGTTGCCGTTGATAATCTTGGTCGTGCTCATGAGTATGAATTGAATTATCAGTTTAATTACGAGTTGAAAAAAACTTCCATGGCAAATACTCAGTCAGCAATTATAAAAACAAACAGAGTTGAATTAAAAAGGGATTTATTTTTTGATCCCAATAATGTATTGGCATCTGGTTACGAAAACGAAGCTTTATACGAAGATATGCGCAAAGAAGCTGCGCGCATAATACTTGGACAGTTGAACGTTATTAAACCAATTGCGTTGCAACAAGAATAATGCCCTTATTTGAAAAATGAACGTCCGCCCGGATCAACTCAAATCGGTTTTAAAAAAACAACTGTATCCGGTTTATCTGGTCAGTGGTGATGAGCCTCTACAGGCGATGGAAACTACTGACCTGATCCGCGCGACCTGTCGTGAACAGGGTTACGCCGAGCGTGAGATTTTTGAAGTCGATGCTAATTTTGAATGGCAGAACTTCAGTGATGAAGCTGCGAGCATGTCGCTATTTTCATCGCAACGCATACTCGATGTGCGTATTCCCTCTGGCAAGTTCGGCAAGCAGGGCAGTCAGGTGATAAAACAGTATCTCGACAACCCGGCTGAAGATACCGTAGTGCTGATCACCACCGGTAAACTCGATAAGAGCGCCAAAAACAGCGCCTGGTTTAAGGCTATTGATAAGTTGGGTATGGTCATCCAGTGCTGGCCAGTTGATAGTGGTCATTTACCTGCCTGGGTGCGCCAGCGTTTTCAGGAACGCGGCATGAAGCCGGATAATGCGGTGGTCGATTATGTCTGTCAGAATGTCGAAGGTAACTTGCTTGCGGCCGCGCAGGAGATCGATAAAATATATTTATTCGTCGGTCCCGGCGATATCAGCTTTGAACATGTCAGCGAAGCCATTACTGAAAACTCCCGCTTCAGCGCTTTTGAACTGGTCGATACCGCACTCAAAGGCGAGGCTCCACGTACTATAAAAATATTGAACAGTCTCGATGCGGAAGGCATAGAACCTCTGGCTATCATCTGGGTACTGGCCAAAGAAATTCGCCTGTTGTGCCTGGCTGCCGCCGACCCTTCCTCTGCTGAATATATGTTGAGCCGCTCCGGTGTATGGAGCAATCGCATGCCATTATTTAAGGCCTGTCTCTCGCGCCACACTGAAAATAACCTGCGCTCATTATTGCAACGTTGCATGAAAATCGAAGGCATCAGCAAAGGCTTTGAAGACGGCAATGCCCACGATGAGCTGAGAATGTTGGCTTTTCTATTGGCAACTGGTCGACGTCGTATTAAGCCATAAATTTTTTGGCGCGGTTAGCGCTTACCCGTCTTGTCTGGATTCGATATAATGTCGGTTTATACATGGATGGGCATTGAGTTTTTTCAGTTAATTTCATCTGTAAAGTCAGCAGGCTAAGAGCAACTATATTTGTAAGGTCAATCATGAGTAATCAACCCAAATCCATTGATGTAAAAAATTATATGTTGCAACTCGGGCAGCGTGCTCGTCAGGCTTCGCGTGCAATTGGTCGAGCTGAAACGGCGATAAAAGATAAGGCACTGAATGTTATCGCTGATCGCATTGATGTTGAGGCAGAAAAATTAAAACAGGCGAATGAGCTGGACTTGCAGGCAGGTAAAGCCAAAGGCCTGGATGATGCGCTACTGGATCGACTTGCACTGACAGATGCGGGCATTAAATCAATGTCCAATGGACTGCGCCAGATTGCTTCTCTGTCTGACCCTGTCGGTGAGATCACCGATATGGCTTACCGCCCTTCCGGTATTCAGGTTGGACGCATGCGGGTGCCGCTGGGCGTTATCGGTATCATTTATGAATCGCGTCCTAATGTGACTGCCGATGCCGCGGGTCTGTGTTTGAAGTCGGGCAATGCCTGTATTCTTCGCGGCGGCTCGGAAGCGTTTCATTCCAATCAGGCCATTGCTGAATGTATTCGTTATGGTCTGGAGCAGGCGGGTTTGTCTGCGGATGTGGTGCAGGTGGTGGAAACGACTGATCGTGAAGCCGTTGGCGAAATGCTGCGTTTGAAAGATGATGTTGATGTCATTATTCCACGCGGTGGTAAGAGCCTGATCGAGCGCATTACCAATGAATCGTCGGTGCCGGTGATCAAGCACCTCGACGGCATCTGCCACGTTTATATCGATGCCGATGCCGATATCGAAAAAGCCATTCGCGTTTCTGTTAATGCCAAAACCCAGCGTTACGGCACCTGTAACACGCTGGAGACTTTGCTGGTCGCAGAAAAAATTGCTGCTGACGTGTTGCCCAAACTTTGTGACGAATACAAAGCCAAAGGCGTTGAACTGCGTGGCTGCGAAAAAACCCGCGCACTGGTTGATGGTGTTATCGCTGCGACTGAAGAAGACTGGGACACCGAATACCTGGCACCGATTCTTTCGATTCGTGTGGTCGATGGTATCGACATGGCGATTGATCATATCAATACCCACAGCTCGCAGCATACCGAATCCATCATCACCGAAAATTACACGCTGGCGCGTCGCTTCCTGCGCGAAGTTGACTCCAGTTCAGTGATGGTGAATGCCTCAACACGTTTTGCCGATGGTTTTGAATATGGTCTCGGTGCCGAGATCGGTATCAGCACCGACAAACTGCACGCAAGAGGACCGGTCGGCCTGGAAGGGTTGACCAGTCAGAAGTATGTAGTTTTGGGTGATGGCCATATCCGCACATAATCTGAAATATAAGATCAGATTTTGAAACCACTTCTGGGTATTTTTGGCGGTACTTTCGATCCGGTTCACTTCGGACATCTTCGAACAGCGCTGGATGTTAAGCAGGCACTGGATATGGATCAGGTGCGTTTTCTGCCTAACAGTATTCCGCCTCATCGCGAACAGCCCTGGCTGGATATGACTACGCGTAAGACGCTGCTGGAAATTGCTCTGCAGGACATGCCTGGCTTTGAGCTGGACTGTCGTGAGCTGGAGCGTGAGGGCAAGTCCTACATGGTCGATACTCTGGCGTCGCTGCATGAAGATTTTTCCGATCATCACCTGTGCCTGATTCTGGGTATGGATGCCTTTGCCGGTTTGCCTTTATGGTATCAGTGGCAGCGCGTATTGCAGCTATGCCATATTGTTGTGATCGGCAGACCGGGGTTCGACTGGCCATCGTCACCGGAGCTACAGGCACTGGAAGGCCGTCGCACCAGTGATGCTGGCGAACTTAAACGGGCGGAGGCAGGGCTGATTCTGTTACAATCCGTGACCCAGCTGGACATATCGGCCAGCAATATACGAAAACAACTTCAGGCGGGGCGGGATATTCGGTATTTATTACCCGAAGCGGTGCGTTTGAAACTACTAGAGATATTAAATACATGAATGTAGATGAGCTCAGAGCACTGGTCAGAAAGGCGCTGGAAGATCTGAAAGCGGAAGATATAGTTGAAATGGATGTGCGCGGTAAAACCAGTGTCGCCGACGCTATATTTGTCGCCAGTGGAAACTCGGGCCGCCACGTTCGATCTATCGCCGAAAATGTGGTGATGGAAGCCAAACACGCCGGCAAGCAGCCGTTGGGTGTTGAAGGCGAAGAGGATGCGGAGTGGGTGCTGGTCGATCTGGGTGATGTGATTGTGCACGTGATGCAGAAGCCAAGCAGGGAATTCTACGACCTCGAAGGGCTGTGGAAGGTGACCATCAAGGATAGAAAGAACATGCAAAACGATCAGAATGATGATCAGGATACCGACGACTAGAACATGCATATCCACCTGGTCGCAGCCGGACATAAAATGCCCGCCTGGGTGGACGCTGCCTGTGCTGATTTTCTCAAGCGATTACCGCCCGAGCTGAAGCTCAATCAAATA